>CANHFL010000119.1 GCA_947459855.1 Planctomycetaceae bacterium
CGTGAACACGTCCGGTTCCTCACTCTCCGTCCGCTTCACTGACGAGAACGGCGCGGTCATCGACCGCACGATCGTCGTCGGATCCGGCTGCCGCCCGGGCGACCTGAACTGCGACGGCGTGGTGAACGGGGCCGACCTCGGCACGCTGCTCTCGCAGTGGGGCTCGGCAGGGTCCGCCGACCTCAACGGCGACGGCGTGGTGAACGGCGTCGATCTGGGCCGCCTGCTCGGCGCCTGGGGCTGAGGAAGGCCGGATCGGTCAGTCGGTCAATTGTCCAGGGACGCGCCCGACGGGGCGCGTCCCTGTCGTTGGCGCGCGCTCAGTTCCACGCACCAAGCAACCGGCCGAGGTCCGCCCCGTTGACGATGCCGTCGCCGGTGAGGTCCGCCGAGCCGGAACCGCCCCATGCGCCGAGCAGCGTGCCGAGATCGGCACCGTTGACCGTCCCGTTGCAATCGAGGTCGGCCGCGGGGCAGGGCGGGGTCCAGTAGCGGCGAATCGCGTCGGTGCTCGCGACGAGCAGGCTGCCGTCGTCCGCGATCGCCGGTCCGCCTTGGCTCATGCCCGTGACCGGCATCGACCACTGCAGCTCGAGCGAGCTTCCGAAGACGCGCAGGTCCGCCGGGCCTCCACCGGCCCCGTGGGAGTTGTTGTGGAAGATCCGCCCGCGCGCATCGATCGCCACCATCGAGGACGTGAAGCCGCTGGGCGAGAGAACCTGCACCGCAGACTCGGCGCGCAGCGCCCCCGTGAGCTGGTCCCGGATCTGGAGCGTGCCCTGGAGGGAGAGCATCGTCACGCCGCCGTCCGGGGTTACGCCATGACGGGAGAGCGGCTCGCACAGGGCGGGCTGGCTCCACAGGAGCTGGAAGCCGGTGCCGGTGTCGCGGAACGCGTACAGCTTGTCGAGCGTTCCCTCGTTGCTCGTCCGCAGGTAGAAGACGAGCCCTCCCGGCGCGCAGAAGGGCGAGTTCTGGCAGAGGAAGCCCGGCATGACCTGGCTGCTGTAGAGGCGCTGGCCGGTGGCGGCGCTGAACCGCGAGATCCGCTGGCCGCCCGGACTCACCTCGTCCAGGTAGATCGCGTCCCCGTCACGTGCAGGGCCGCAGTTCCCGCTCACGCTGCAGCTTCGCGCGACGGACCACCTGGTGGCGCCGGTGGAGGCATCGAAGCGCCGCATCTCGAGATTCGACGTGAAGATCGGGTCGCCGTTGTCCATGAACACGATCCCGTCGTAGCTGCCGGTCGCGATCTGGACGTCGGACACCCAGAGCACGTTGCCGTTCTGGGCATCCAGGCAGTAGACGGGCGCCGAGGAGCTGCTGCCGTTCCCGCCGCGGCCGACATAGACCCGGCCGCCGTGCGCGCCGTAGACCACCGTCGTCCAGTCGCCCGGGTCGAACGGGCACGTGAACGTCCAGAGCGTGCCGCCCGTGGCCATGCTCAGGCAATAGACCATCGAGTCGTTCGGCCCGACCACCGGGTTCTGGGCCTGCGTCTGGCGGACCCAGAACATGCGGTCCCCGTCGACGATCGGCGACCAGGAGATCAGCGTCGGGATGTCGGTGCGCTGCCACGCCTGCGCCGCGGAGGACGGCCCGACCGCCGTCGTGCGTCCGTTCGCCTGCGCGTTGCCGCCGAGGTTGGACCAATCGCCGACGGCGACGGCACTGAGGGCGAGCAGTGCGGTGAAGGTCGTCGTGGCGAGGGTGCGGTGCGTCATTGCGATCGGGGGCACGTGGTTCAGGCTAGCCCGGCTTGGAGGCCTTGCAAGCGTGGCATGGGACGAAGGCTCGCTCTTAACCTCCCGCTGCGGGTTCGGGTGGGTCAGCCGCCGGCTGGCGCCGTCCTTGCCAACCGCACCCTCCTCACGTTGACGACCGCCTCGTCCGGCTTCGAGAGCACGCGCAGCGTCAGGCGGTGCGAACCCGCCGGCAGCGTGACCTGCCCCGCGTCGACGGTGCGGTAGCTCTGCCACCCGCCCGTCGCGGGCCCGCCAAGGGCCTACCGCTGCTCCGCGATGAATCGGTCGCGCCTCGGGAAGCCGTCGAAGGTCCCGGCCGGGACGCCGAAGTTCGTCGCCAGCACGTCGCGCGGCTGGCCCGCCAGCCACTGCGAGATGTCGATCGACTCGTACGTGCCCGAATTGAAGACGATCAGGATCGTGGCGATGCCGGTACCGACGTTCTCGATCGAGTGGCCGTAGCCCTGCGGGATGTAGCCGACGTCGCCGGCGCCGATCGTGGCCTCGCGGTAGCGGCCGCGCGAACCGAAGAGCGAGACGCGCACCGAGCCGCCGATGACGTACTGCCACTCGTCGGCGTTCGGGTGCCAGTGCAGCTCGCGCAGCGCACCGGGCGCCAGCTCGAGCACGACGCCGGTCATGGTGGCTGAGATCGGAAAGTCCTTCGCCGTGACGCGCCACTCGCGGCCGCCGGGGAACGTCTCGCGCGGTTCCTGCGAGCGCAGCGCGTGCTTGTGCGAGAGCGGCATCGGGTGCGCGCCGCCCAGCGGCTCCGCCGGCGGCTCGGGCGGCAGCGGCCCCTTTGCGAAGTAGACCTCCTGCTTCGGGAAGTCCTTGAACGTCGCCTCGGGCACCCCGAAGTTCTTCGCGAGCACCGCCGGCGGCACGTGTCCCAGCCAGTCGGTCACGCTGAACGTGCCGAATTCGGAGAAGTAGCCGTTGTCGAAGACCAGGATGAAGTGGCACGGCTCGTTGCCCAGGCACTGCAGCATGTGCCCGTGGCCGCGGGGGAAGTACCAGACGTCGCCGGGCCCGAAGTCGTTGGTCTGCGAGCGCCCCTGCGGGTCGACCACGGTGGTGCGCGCACGGCCCGAGACGACGTACGCCCACTCGGCGGCGGTGGCGTGCCAGTGCATCTCGCGCATCACGCCGGGCTCGAGGCGCATCGCGACCCCCGCCAGGCCCTTCGAGATGGGCAGCTGCGCGACCGTCGTCTCCTTGCCGTAGCTGCCGCCCATGGTGCGGCCCGCGGACTTCTCGAGCGCGAACGTGAACTCGGGCAGCGCCGCGTCGGAAAGCGCCGGGTCCGGGACGTTGTTCATGAAGGACGTGTCACCGGCCAAGGCTTGGCGCGGCGCGGTGGCCACTCCGGCGGCTCCCGCGAAGGCGGCCATGCCGGCGAGGAAGGTGCGGCGCTCGTGGTCGGACGTCGGGGCGGGGCGGTTGGTCGGCTGCATGGTTCGCGTGGTGCCTCGGGTCGGTGCGATGTCCGTACTCTAACGAAGGGCGCGGACGGCATGCACTGATTGCACGGCCCGCGCGCCGCGCACGTCCGCCGCAGGAGCCACCCGCATGACCCCGATCGAACTCTCGCGTCGCCAGATGCTCGCCTCCCTCCCCGGGACCCTCGCGGCGGCCGGCATCGCAGGGGCGGCGTTCGCCGCACCGCGCCGCGGCACGCAGGCCGCGGCGCCGGTCTCGGGCGCCGCTTCTCCGACGTCGCCTGCCCCGGCCGCCGATCCATGGGCGTTCCTCGACCGCCGCTCGCCGGTCTTCACGCGGAAGTGCATCGCGTCGTCCAGTTCTCCGATGGCCACGCAGGCCGGCTTCCGCGTGCTGCAGGACGGCGGCAACGCGTGCGACGCCGTGCTCGCGATGGCCGGCATGATGGGCGTCGTCGAGCCGATGATGAGCGGCCTCGGCGGCGACACGATGGTGCTGGTGTGGTCAGCGAAGGATCGCAAGGTCTTCGGACTCAACGGCAGCGGCCATGCGCCGTCGGGCGCCTCGCTCGACCGCGTCCCCGCGGGCCCGTTCGTGCCCGAGCACGGCGCGATGTCCGTGACGATCCCTGGTGCGTTCGACGGCTGGTGCGCGCTGCACGAGCGGTTCGGCTCGAAGCCGCTCGCCGCCCTGTGGGAGCCCGCGGTCGCCGCCGCCCGCGAGGGCTACCCGATCGGCGAGTCGATCGCCGGCGTGTGGGGCCTCTTCGCGCCTGAGCTGAAGGACTTCGCGTGCCCGGAGCTGCAGGCAATCCTGCTGCCCGGCGGCAAGGCCCCGGTCCCCGGGCAGCTCGTGCGGTTCCCCGCGCTGGCCGACACGCTGGAGCGCGTGGCGAAGGGCGGCCGCGAGGCGTTCTACGCCGGCCACGTGGCGCAGTCGATCGCCGACACGCTGGCCGCCGGCGGCGTGCCGACGACGATGGACGACCTCTCGCGCCAGCGCGCGCAGTGGGTCGAGCCGCTCGCCGTGCGCTTCCGCGGGCGCGACGTGCTCCAGCTGCCTCCGAACTCGCAGGGCGTGGTCGCGCTGCAGGCGCTCGGCATCCTCGACGGGTTCGACCTGGCCGGCATGGGCGCCGCCGACCGCATGCACCGCGAGATCGAGGCGCTGCGCCTGGCCTTCGCGTTCGCGATCGACGAGGTCGGCGAGCCGACCGACGCGATGATGGAGAAGGTGCGCCGCGCGCTGTCGCCGGACGGGCTGGCCGAGGCCCGCGCGCGCATCACCGACCGCGCGCTGCCGCTGGGCCGCGCGGTGGGCGGCAACTCGGGCGACACGACGTTCATGTGCGCCGTGGACCGCGACGGCAACATGGTCTCGCTGATGTCTAGCATCAGCGGCGTATTCGGATCCGGCCTGCTGGCGGGCGACACCGGCATCATCCTGAACAACCGCGGCGCCCAGTTCTCGGCGAAGCGCGGCAGCCCGAACGCGATGGCCGCGGGCCGGCGCCCGCGCCACACGATCCTGCCCGGCATCGTGCTGCAGGACGGCCAGCCCGAGTTCCTGACCGGCTGCGTGGGCGCGAACAACCACCCGCAGGGAACGCTGCAGATGCTGGTCAACGCGCTCGACCTCGGCATGAACGCCCAGCAGGCGGTCGACGCGGCCCGCTTCCGCGTCATCATGGACAACGACGACGTGCAGTTCGACGCGGCGATCCCCGAGGCCGTCGTGCGTGACCTCGTCGCCCGCGGCCACCGCCCCGGCAACCCGAAGGACTTCCGCGGCGCCGCGCAGATGGTGCGCATCCACCGCGGCGAAGGCGGCGTGGGACCGTGCCTCGAGTCGGGCGTCGATCATCGCCTGGACGGCGTGGCGCTGGGGTGGTGAGCGGGGCGGCCCACCGTCC
>CANHFL010000120.1 GCA_947459855.1 Planctomycetaceae bacterium
GACCGGGCCCCGGTCCTGCACCTGACCAACGCCACCGAGAAGTGGTTTGCCTACATCTCGAACGGCGCGTTCTCCCCGATGCTCGGCGGGGGCACGCTGGGGTCGCACCTGCCCGAACTGGCCAAGTCTGCCGGCTCGCTCTACCGCGACTCCTATGCCGAGGGCATGGGCCGCACGTCGCTGCCGGCGGCGGCGGTGTCCGGCATCAAGCTGATGGACGTGCCGGCCGCGCCGCTCAGCGCGGGCCAGGGCGTCGCGCCGGCACCCGCCTGGGCCGTCGCCTTCAAGGTGAGCCAGGACGCCTTCGACGGCGGCGGGCAGCAGTTCATCCTGTCGGCCTCGCAGGCCCGCCTGATCGGCGACACGAAGTCGGCGGCGGTCTCCCATCCGCTGGCGTGGGTGCAGCTGGACCGCGACGGCGCGCCGATGCAGTACTTCTTCAACTCGGCTTCGGCCTACGCGAGCAGCGTCCTCAGCCAGGGCGACGGCACCTTCGTCCTGCTGTTCCCGAAGTCGGACTTCCGCAACCAGGTGCCCAAGTACATCGAGCTCAAGGGCGTCCGATTCCCGACCGGCAAGCCGGTGGCGGGAGATACGACGGCCCTGGCCGGCGGCGGCGCGAATGCGGTTGTCGAGGATCCCGGCGCCACCAACATCGACGCGCTGATCGACTTCCCCGATCCGAAGTACGCGATCCAGGGCGTGATCATCAGCTCGAACGACAAGGGCGACCTGCGCCTGGATTCCAGCAACTACATCATCGGCGGCGAGCAGAAGTTCCCCAAGGGCGGCACCAGCGCGGTCGGGTCCGAACTGCGCGTGAAGGGCTTCCAGACCACCGGCGAGCAGAAGATCCTGCGGCTGGATGCGCGCGCGTCGACCGAGGGCGTCCGCATCTTCCCCGACGTCAACCAGTGGCTTCGCGAGGCCGGCGCCGGCGCATCCAACGCGAAGGTCTGCGTGGTCGACGACAAGGGCGGCAAGTACTACGCCATCGGCCTGGTGGAGGACGACGGCACCTGGGTGACCGTCAAGAGCATGGGCGGCAGCCCCCTGCGCCTGACCGACATCCCCATCCAGTCGTTGGGCGGCTCCAGCAAGCTGTCGCTCTACTTCCGCGTCCCGCCCGAGACCAAGCTGAAGGGCCTCATGCTCTCGACGAGCACCGAGGACCGGATCGTGAACACGATCGGCCTGACCGTGCCGCGCATGAACCCGTGATGCACGAGGATCCACCGATGAAGCACACCGAACGCATGATTCCGTCCTTGGGCACCGCACTTGCCCCGGTGGCCGCCTTGGCCATCGCGGCCTCCGCGGCGGCCGCACCCGTCGTCCAGGACATCGCGGCGCCGCCGCAGCCGGACCGCGACCAGAGCCTGATCAGCCCCGTTGGCGGCTACGCGATCATGGCGCTGTTCTTCGCGGTGATCGTGATGATCAGCCTGATCCCATCGAAGCGCGGTGCGCAGGACTGAGCCGGAGAAGGCCGCGGCGACGTGATCGCCAAGCCCACCCAGGGAAAGAGCAGCGCGCCCGGAGCGATCCGGGCGCGCGTTCATTTGCCTGGAGGAGCGGCCCCGTCCGGAACCAGCCCGTGAGGCGCGGCGCCCCGGCACCGTCAGCGCTTGGCCGCGGCCTCCTGCTCCTTCAGCCAGCGCTCGACGTAGTGGATGTCGTGGGTGGCCTTGCGGAAGTCCGGGTGGTCCAGGACCTTCAGGTGGAGCGGGATCGTGGTCTTGACGGGCCCGATGCGGAACTCGCGCAGGGCGCCCTTCAGGCGCTCGATGCACGTCTCGCGGTCCTTCGCGTGGACGATCAGCTTGCCGATCATCGAGTCGTAGTTGGGCGGGATGCGGTAGCCGGCGCGCGCGTGGCTGTCCAGGCGGACGCCCGGGCCGCCCGGCGCGGCGTACGTCTCGATCAGGCCCGCCTGCGGCATGAAGTTGCGGTCGGGGTCCTCGGCGTTGATGCGGACCTCGATCGCGTGGCCGTTGACGTGGATGTCCTTCTGCGTGAACGGCAGCTTCTCGCCGGCCGCGACGCGGATGCCCGTCTGCACGATGTCGACGCCCGTGATCATCTCGGTCACGGGGTGCTCGACCTGCACGCGGGTGTTGACCTCCAGCATGTAGAAGTCCTGGTGGCGGTCCATCAGGAACTCGACGGTCGCTGCGCCCGAGTACTTCGCCTCGCGGATCAGGGCCGCCGCGCTCTCGCAGACCTTGTCGCGCTTCTTCGGGTCGACCCCGGGAGCCGGGGCCTCCTCCACCAGTTTCTGGTGGCGGCGCTGGCTGGAGCAGTCGCGCTCGTAGAGGTGCACGGCGTTGCCGTGCTTGTCGCCGATGACCTGCACCTCGAAGTGACGGGCGTTCTCCAGGAACTTCTCGACGTAGACCCCGCCGTCGCCGAAGGCCGCAGCGGCCTCCTGGCGGGCGCTCTCGATGCCGGCGCGCAGCTGGGCCTCGTCACGGGCGATGCGCATGCCGCGCCCGCCGCCGCCGGCGCGCGCCTTCACGATGACCGGGAAGCCGATCTCGTGGGCCACGCGGACGGCCTCGTCGATGTCCTCGATCGCGTCCTCGGTGCCGGGGAAGATCGGCGTGCCGGTCTTCTTGGCCAGCTTCTTGCAGTTGACCTTGTCGCCCAGGGCATGCATCGCCTCGGGGCTGGGGCCGATGAACTCGAATCCGCTCGAACGGCAGACCTCGGCGAAATGCGAGTTCTCGCTCAGGAACCCGTAGCCCGGGTGGATCGCGTCGGCGTGGCTCACCTCGGCGGCGGCGATGATCCGCTCGATCTTGAGGTACGACTCCTTGGAGGGGCCGGGGCCGATGCAGACCGTCTGGTCGGCCTGCTCGAGCCACGGGCCTCCGCGGTCGGCGGTCGAGTAGACGCAGACCGTCTGGATGCCGAGCTCACGGCACGCGCGGATGATGCGGAGCGCGATCTCGCCGCGATTGGCGATCAGGACACGCTTGAACATGTGGGGTCTCCGTGCGCCGTGCGTGGTGCCGCGGCGCGCAGGTGCGGGAACTTCTGCGTCAGGAGGGCTTGATCATGAAGAGCGGCTGGCCGAACTCGACCGCCTGCCCGCTCTTGACCAGGATCTTGGCGATGGTGCCCGAGCGCTCGGCCTTGATCTCGTTGAAGATCTTCATGGCCTCGACCAGGCAGACGACGCTGTCCGGGCCGATCTGGGCGCCGACCGCAGCGAAGGCGGGCTTGTCCGGGCCGGGAGCCGCGTAGAAGGTGCCGACCATCGGGCTCTCGATGGCGACCAGGCCGGCGTCCTCGGACACTGCCGGGGCCGGAGCTGCCGCAGCGGGGGCAGCCGCGGCCGGGGCCGCGACGGGCGCCGCGTGTTGCACCACGGCCGGGGCGGCATGCACCACTTGCGGGGCCACCTGGGTGGTCGCGCGGCGGATGGTGACCTGCTCGTCCTTGTCCCGGAGATCCAGTTCGGTGAGGTCGCTCGTCTGCATGAGGCGGACGAGCTCCTTGAGCTTGCGGATGTCGATCATGGGGGCGGAATGGTAGCGCCCTGGCAGCATCCTGTGTGGGATAACCCGCCCCGCCTTCCGCGATCCGGGGTCGATCGGGGCCGCATCGTGCCGGGATCGCACGGGAACTGGATAACTCAGGGCCCGGGCGGGGCAGGCGGACGACCGCCGCGTAGGTCAGGTACCGGGATCAGCCGACCCCCCGCCCCGGCTGCCAGCGCGACAGGCAGTCCCAGGAAGGCCTGCAGCCGGTCGGCCGCCAGCAGGGTGCCGGCCGGGCCGAACCCGGCGGTGGCGCCGCCTTGGATCAGCCAAGCCTGGTCCGCCGCAGCTGCCGCGAGGGCCAGATCATGCGTTGCCAGAAGGACCGTGGATCCGGCGTCCGCCACTGCCCGCACCACGGCAAGCATGCCGGCGCATTCCGCCGGGTCGACGGCGGAGAAGGCCTCATCCAGGAGAAGCACGCCGCCCGGGGCGTGCTGGGCCAGCGCGCGCGCCACCGCCACACGCTGCTGCTGTCCTGCCGAGAGCTGGTGGAATGGGCGGTCGGAGAGCCGCGTCAGCCCGACGGCCGAAAGGGCGTGGTCGACACGATCGGGCGCCGCCGGTAGCGCGTGCCGGCCCAATTCGACGACCTCGCGCACGCGGAACGGCAGGCCCACCTCGGGCCGCTGCGGGACGTACGCGACACGCCGTGCACGGTCGGCCGGTCGCATGGTGGCCACAGGCACTCCGTCCAGCAGCACCTGGCCGGCCGACGGCGTCAGCAGGCCGCCCGCCAGGCGCAGTGCCGTCGTCTTGCCGCCGCCGTTGGGGCCAAGCAGCACCGTGATCGCGCCCCGGGGCAATTGGATGCCGTCCACCGCGAACGCGAAGCCAACCCGCTGCAGCTGCACCGAACGGAACGTCAGCATCGAGGGCGTCATCGGATCCACCCCCCGGCCGTCCGCCGCAGCAGCACCAGGAACGCGATGCCCCCGAGCGCCGCCGTCAGCGCACCGATGGGCAGTCGCCCGCCTTGAACGTCGAACCACTGACGTGCCGCGTCCGCGGCGACCAGCAGCGCGGCACCGAGGAGCGCGGAGGCCATCGCGAGCGGCCCGTTCCGGGGACCGGTCAGCGGGCGCGCCAGGTGCGGCGCAAGCAGCCCGACGAAGCCGATCGGTCCGCAGAGCACGACCGACGCCGCCGAGGCGATGCCGCAGGCGGCGAACATCGCGAGCCGCAGCCGGCCGAGCGACACGCCGACGGAGGCAGCCTCGTCGTCGGTGAGGGCGGAAGCGTCCAGCGCACGCCCACGCCAGGCAGCCAGTCCCGTGAGCCCGACGGCCGCCAGCAAGCAGGCCGTCCACGCGCCGGGCGGCACGACGTCGGGGATCCGTCCGAGCACCCACGCGGCCGCGATGCCACGTCGCTCCGGCGGCAGGAGCGCCTCGGCAAGCATCGTGAGCGCCGCGGCGACGGTGCCCACCACCACGCCCGCGAGCACCATCGTC
>CANHFL010000121.1 GCA_947459855.1 Planctomycetaceae bacterium
GACGACGATCGCGAGGGCGCTGAACGTGCCGTTGCCGGCGGCGTCCAGGCCCACGACATCGACCGTGCGGCCGGCGATGTCGGAGTAGTCCGGCTGGCTGCGGAGGCGGCGGATGCGCTCCGCCGCGTCGGCTGGCGCCAGCGGCGGCTCGATCGACTTCATCACGATCGCGACGCCGCCGATCGCCTCGTCACAGGGGACGTCGAGGCTGGGGCGGCCGAGCACCTCGCCCAGGTTGGGGCGGTCGATGCGGACCGCGTGGCCCGCACCGCTGGCGTCGCCCAGGCCCGCGAAGCGGACCGGGCGGCGGATGTCCATGTCGTCCTTGAAGGCCTCGACGACCGCGGCGACCATCTTGCCCGACACCTGCGACTCGTCCGTGACGTTGGCGGGGTTGGGGACCTTGATCTGGAAGGCGGTGCTCTCGGCGTTCGCGTTCGACTCGCCGACGGTCAGCGCGGAGGCGTTGCGGAACTCCGAGAGGATCGGGTCCGACGCGTTGGCGTTGCCGATGGCGCGCAGGCGCTCCTCGACCGCCGGCCGGGCCAGAAGCAACCGGCCGTCCGACGCACCCTCGCCGGACTTCGCCGGGCGGGTGGACATCGTCATGGTGGTGCCGCCGCGGAACTCGGTCTCGAAGACGTCGGTGCCGCGGGTCAGCGTGGCGGCCACGCAGATCACGCCGAAGACCAGGCTGGCCGCCCAGAAGACGTGCCGGTAGCGCAGCCAGTCGATGCTGGGGCGCAGCGCACGCGAGATCGCGGGAACCGCGATGGGCAGCATCCCGATCGAACGCGCGCCGGTGCCGTGCGCGTAGAGGCGCAGCAGCACCTGCGTCACGATCAGGCCGGCGGCCAGCGTGCTGAACACGCCGATGCCCATGACCAGCGCGAAGCCCTTCACCTCGGTGCCGGCGACCCAGTACAGGACGACGACGACGATGAGGTGCGTGACGTTCCCGTCGATGATCGCGGTCCGGGCGCGGCTCATGGCCGTCTCGATGGCGTCGACCAGCCCCTGTTTCGCGTCGGTGAGCTCCTCGCGCAGGCGCTCGTAGATGAGCACGTTCGAGTCGACGGCGATGCCGAGGTTCAGCGCGATGCCGGCCAGGCCGGGCAGCGTGAAGCTGGCGTCCACCAGGCTCATCGCGAAGAAGATCATCAGCGCGTTGACCAGCAGGCTGATGTCTGCGATCAGGCCGGGCAGGAAGTAGTAGAGGATCATCACCGCGAAGGTGACGGGCACCGAGATCAGCACGCTGTCGAGGCCGCGCTGCAGGTTGTCCTTGCCCATCGCGGGGCCCAGGACGTTGACCGAGACCGGCTCCGGCGAAAGCCGGGCCCCCAGCGAGCCCGACGCGAGCACGCGGACCAGGTAGTCGATCTGCTTGTCGTCGAAGTTGCCGGTGATCTGGCCGCTGTCGGAGATCTTGGACTGCAGGTTGGGCGCGGTGTAGACCTGGTTGTCCAGCACGATCGCCATCGGCTGGCCGATGTTTCCGCCCGTCAGGCGGCCCATGGCGTTGCCGCCGGCGTCATCAAGCTGGAAGCTGACGGCGGGACGGCCGAGCTGGTCGACCGAGCGGCCGACCGACTTGACCGACCACTCCTTGCCGCCCGACTCATGGACCAGGCTGCGGTCCGCGGTGGTCCAGAGCAGCAGGTAGACCTGCTTGTCCGGGCCGGTGCCCGCGACCAGGCCGCGACGCTGCGCGAAGTAGGCCGCGGGATTCGCCTGCAGCGCCTCGAGCTCCTGCGGGGTGTCGTACCACTCGGTCAGCTCGTTCACGCGGAACCAGCGCGCCATCGGGCTCTCGGCCGCCATCGGGCCGCCCTCGGCGAGCTGCTTGCGCATCTCCTCGACGTTGATGCCGGCGGAGTTCTGCGACGTGGCCGCGATGCGGAAGTCCAGCACGCCCGCGCCCTTGAGCAGGCGCTTGAGGTCCTCGGGATCGTCCAGCGCGGTGCGCATGACGCTGTACGCGTCGTACGAGGCGACCGCGGCGTCGATCTCGGCCACGCAGGACGGGAACTCGGCCTTGACGGCCTTCAGCTCGACGTCGCGCTCGGGCTCCGCGCCCTGCTTGCCAGGCTTGGTGGGCAGCGCGACGATCCGCGCGAAGCGGCCCGCGGTCAGTGCGCCGGTGCGGACGGCGGCACGCGCCCGCTCCAGCGCGATCTCGGACTCGGCGGCCTTCGCGGCCAGCGGGTCGAGCTCGGCGGGAGACTTGCTCGCGGCCTGCGCGGCTTCGAAGGCGGCCTTGGCCTCCTTCGCGGCGGACCACGCCTTCTGGAGCTGCTCGAGCGACACACGGCGGGCGGCGTCGCCGGCGGCCAGCTCGGCGGCGGTGCCGGCGGCGAGCGCGGTGTCCAGCTCGCGCGGGGTCAGGTGCGCCTTCTTGAGGAGCGCATCGACCGACTCGCGGTACTTCTTCTGCAGCTCGCGGACCTCCTGGCTCGGGAGCGGCATGACGATCTCGATGCGGTCCTCGCCCTGCGGGGTCATCGTCAGGTCGAGCACGCCCTGCGGGTTCACGCGGTTCTTCAGGACCTTGATCGTCTGCGAGAGGATCTCGGCCTTGTTCGCGCCGGGGGGCGTGTTCACCGAATAGATCAGGCTGACGCCGCCGCGGAGGTCGCGGCCCAGCTTGATCTTCTGCTCGGGCGGCAGGATCGCCAGCACCATGAGGGCGCACGTGCCGGCGATCACCAGCGTGTCGATCACGGCGCGCTTGAGCGGCGCGAACGACTTGCGCACGGCGAAGACGTAGCCCGCCAGGAGGAGCGGGAGGATGAGCGTGTAGAAGAGGAGGTGCATCGAGTGCCTGTGTGGGGAACGTGTGGGGTCGTCGGCTGGCGGACGCGCGTGCGGCGGGCGATCAGGCTTCGGCGGCAGCCGAGCGGACGACCTGCGAGACGGCGGACTTGGTGAAGGTGATGCGGGTGTTGGAGGTTTCGTCGACCTTCAGGATGACCTCGTCGTCCTTCACCTCGACCACGCTGCCGATCACGCCGCCGATGGTGACGACGCGGTCGTGCTTCTTGATGCCGCCCAGCAGCTCGTCGCGCTTCTTGCGCTCGCGGCGGGCGTTGACGATCTGGAACACGATCATCGCACCTGCGACGAGCATCATCACGATCAGGAACGCGCTGCCGGAGGCCGGCGCCGGTGCACCACCCGCAGGAGCGGCGGTGCCGCTGGCAGCGGTCCCGGTCGCGGCGGGCGCGGCCTGGGCGCCCGGCAGCGGCGGCGCATCGGCGGTTTGGGCGAGGAGCACGTACGGCAGGGTCGTCAGGGTCATGAACGGGTCTCGGGCAATGGTTCTGGGCCGCGCGCGATGCACGGCCACGAGGCAAGCAGGCCGGCCCACGCACCCTCGCGGATGGCGGACCGAATGTCCATCATAAGCCGCTGGAAGTGCCTGATGTTATGGACACTCACCAAAGTTGGCCCCAACATCTCATCCGCCATGAAGAGGTGCCGGAGGTACCCCCGGCTGAAGCCGCCGGCACAGGCGTCGCAGTCGCAGGTGGGGTCGATCGGCGCCGGGTCATCCGCGAAACGGGCGTTCCGAAGCCGGACCGGGCCGGTGCGGGTGAAGGCGTTGGCGTTCCGGCCGTTCCGGGTGGGCAGGACGCAGTCGAACATGTCCACCCCCGCCGCCACGGCCATGACGATGTCCCGCTCGTAGCCGACGCCCATCAGGTACCGGGGGCGGTCGGACGGCAGCAGCGGCGCCGTGAACTCGACCACCCGGCGGATGGCGTCCGGGCCCTCGCCGACCGCCACGCCGCCGATGGCGAATCCCGGCAGATCATGGGCGCAGACCCCCTCGACCGAGCGCCGGCGCAGATCCAGGTCGGTGCCCCCCTGCACGATCCCGAAGAGCGCCTGGTCGGCCGGGCGCGCGTGGGCGCGGACGCAGCGGTCCAGCCAACGGAGGGTCCGCTGGTGGGCCTCTTCCATGCGCCGGGCGTGGTCGACGATCCGGCGGGTGCGGGCCACCCGGCGCTCGTCGGCGCCATCCTCGGGCAGCGCGGCCGGGGCACAGTCGTCGAACGCCATCATGATGTCGGCGCCGATCTGGTTCTGGACCCGCATGCTGGACTCGGGGCCCAGGTGGACCTTGGACCCGTCGACGAAGCTGCGGAACGTCACGCCGTCCTCGTCCAGGTCGGCGGTGTCGCTCATGCTGTAGGCCTGGTAGCCGCCCGAATCGGTCAGGATCGGGCCGTCCCAGCGCATGAACCGGTGGCTGCCCCCGAACGCGGCGATGCGGTCGCCGCCCGGGCGCAGGAACAGGTGATAGGCGTTGTTCAGGATGATCTGGCTGCCCGTGCCGCGGACCTGCGCGGGCGTCAGCCCCTTCATCGCGGCGGCCGTCGCCACCGGCATGAACGCGGGCGTGTCGAAGCTGCCGTGCGGCGTCGTCACTCGGCCGAGCCGCGCATGGTTCGCCTGCGAGCGTGCCAGGATCTCGAAGTGCAGCGCCGCCACGTCAGCGACGGCTCGCTTCCTGCAGCGCCCGCTTCTCGGCGTCGGTCAGCGAGTGCAGCCCCTGCGCCTTGATCTTGTCGAGGATGCGGTCGATCTCGGCCGAGCCGCCTGCACGGCGCGACGCCGCGCGCGCCTTGGCGACTCGGCTGGTCGGGTCGAACTGGCCCAGGAAGTCGAAGAAGCCGTGCAGGTGCCCGGGGTTGCGGATCAGGAAGTAGCCGGCCAGCGCGCCCCCGATGTGCGCGGCCTCGCCGCCCGCGTTCGCCCAGCCGAAGAAGACCGTGAGCAGCGCGATCGCGACCAGGCCGTAGGCCAGCGTCTTCAGCTCCATCGGGATGAAGAAGAAGAGGTAGACGGTGGCGCGCGGCATCAGGTACGCGCATGCCATGATCACGCCGAACACGCCGGCCGATGCGCCGACGAGCACCGTGGTCGGGTCGTTGAAGATGAGCCCCGGCACGTGGAATCGCGGACCGAAGAGCATCTGGCCA
>CANHFL010000122.1 GCA_947459855.1 Planctomycetaceae bacterium
GACGGGCGCCTGGCCGCGATGAAGCGCCGCACGCCGCAGCAGCGCAAGGTCGTCGACCTGCTGCGCGCGGCGCCCACGGACGCACGGCCGATGGACGTGCGCGACCTGCAGGCCGCGGCCGGCCTGGGAACGGGCGAGCCGATCAAGCGACTGGTGCACGCGGGTGTGCTGGCCAGCGAGCGCCGCAGCAGCATCGAGGCCGAGTGGCGCCACGACCGCACGCTTGCGGGCACGGTGCCGGAGCTGACCGCGGCGCAGCGCACGGTGGTCGACGCGATCGGCGGCACGATCGGCGCGGGATTCGGCCAGCACCTGCTGTTCGGGGTCACCGGCGCGGGCAAGACAGAGGTCTACCTGCGGCTGATCGAGCGGACGCTCGCCGCGGGCAAGGTCGCGCTGTTCCTGGTGCCCGAGATCGCGCTCACGCCGCAGACCGGCGGGCGGCTGCTCGCGCGCTTCCCCAAGGAGCGCGTGGCGATCCTGCACAGCGGTCTCACCGCGGCACAGCGCAACCAGCAGTGGAACCTGGTGGCGGACGGCAAGGTGCGCATCGTGATGGGCGCGCGCAGCGCGGTGTTCGCGCCGATTCCCGACGGGCAGCTGGGCCTGGTCGTCGTCGACGAGGAGCACGACACCAGCTACAAGCAGGACCAGATGCCCCGCTACCACGGTCGCGACGTGGCGATACGGCGCGCGCAGCGCGCGGCGTGCCCGATCGTGCTGGGCAGCGCGACGCCCAGCCTGGAGTCGTGGTTCAACGCGACGGAACGCAGGTCCGCGACGCTGCACGTGCTGCGCGAGCGCGCGCCGGGGCTGCGTCTCCCGAAGGTCGATGTCGTTGATTTCGCCGAGGAAAGACGGCGATTTCCCGATCGGCGGGTGCACCTCCTCGGGCCGACGCTCGAGGGCGCGGTGGACGCGACGCTGAAGGCCGGCGGGCAGGTGCTGCTGCTCCTGAACCGGCGCGGATATGCCAACTACATCGCGTGCGCGGACCAGAAGTGCGGCTGGATGATGCGCTGCGACCACTGCGACGCCGGCATGATCTGCCACCGCAGCGGCGGCGCCGACGGCCTGCCGCCGGGGCAGTTCGTGCGCTGCCACCACTGCGGCAGCGAGCAGCGGCTGCCGCGCACGTGCCCGAAGTGCTCGCGCGGCGTGTCGGTGTTCGGGCTGGGCGTGCAGCGCGTCGAGGAGGAGCTGGCGCGCCTGCACCCGGAGCTGGTGCCGGGGAAGACGCTGCTGCGGCTGGACGCCGACACGATGCAGGACGCCGCGGACTTCCACGACGCGTTGGGCGCGTTCGGGCGCGGCGAGGTGCGCATGCTGGTGGGCACGCAGATGATCGCGAAGGGACTGGACTTCCCGGGCGTCCGGCTGGTCGGCGTGATCAACGCGGACACCGCGATCAACCTGCCGGACTTCCGCGCGTCCGAGCGGACGTTCCAGCTGGTGAGCCAGGTCAGCGGCCGGTGCGGGCGCGGCGCCGACGCGGGGCGCGCCATCGTGCAGACGTTCCAGCCCGAGGCACCGGCGATCGCGCTGGCGGCGAAGCACGACTTCGAGGCGTTCGCCGCCGAGGAGCTGGAGATGCGCCGCCGCTTCGGCCTGCCGCCTTGGCGGCGCATGGCGCGGATCGTGGTGCGCGACGCCTCCGAGGAGCGCGCGCGCGACGACGCCGAGGGCCTGGCCCGCGAGCTGGCCACGCTGGCGCAGGCGGGCGACGGGTCGATCGAGGTGCGGGGCCCCTACCCCTGCCCGATCGCGCGCATCGCCGACCGCTGGCGCGTGCAGGTCGAGGTCGTCGCGGCGACCGCGGCGGCCCTGCAGCGGTTCCTGACGGCCGCCCGGAATGCCGGCACCCTGGTGCCCGGCGAGGCGGTGGCCGTGGACGTGGACCCGGTGGCGCTGATGTAGGCCGGAAATTGGGTTCGGGATATCCCGAACCTGATTTCCGGCGGGCCCGAACACCGCTGAATCCCCTATAATCGGCGGGCTTTCGGATCGACGGCCGTTGTTGCGGCCCCTCCGGAGGCAGGAGCCAGCCACTGCCATGTCGGACCCCGCCTCGGGCCACGGTCACCCATCGCCTGCGAACGCCCTGACGCCGAACCGCGCGGTCAACGCGTGGAGCCCGGAGTACGTCGAGCAGCTGTACGCGGCGTGGAAGGCCGACCCGGCCTCCGTCGGCGAGACGTGGAACCAGTTCTTCCTGGGCTTCGACCTGGGCATCCAGCGTCCCGTCGAGGCGGAGCCCGGTGCTGCCGCCCCCTCGGCAGCCGGCGGCGCGGATCCGGCGCAGTCGAAGGTCGACGCGCTGGTCGCGGCGTACCGCACGATCGGGCACCTCGGCGCGGACCTGGACCCGCTGGGGACCACCCGGCCGCTCCCCAAGGAACTCACCATCGAGGCATTCGGCCTGACGGCCGCCGACCTCGCGCGCACGTTCGCCACCAGGACGCTGCCGATCGGCCCGACCGCCACGCTGGGCGAGATCGTCGCGTTCCTGCAGTCGGCCTACTGCGGAACGATCGGCGCCGAATTCGCGCACATCCAGTGCCCCGCGCGCCGCGCGTGGCTGCAGGAGCGGCTCGAGAACCTGGCAGCGCGCCGGCTGCCCGACGCGGCGTCGCGCACGCGCGCGCTGGGCAAGCTGATCGCGGCCGAGGGCTTCGAGAACTTCCTGGCGACGCGCTACATCGGCAAGAAGCGCTTCGGCCTGGAGGGCGGCGAGGGACTGCTGGTCGTGCTGGACGCCGTGCTGGGCAGCGCCGCGCGCGAAGGCGCCGCGCAGTGCGTGCTGGGCATGGCACACCGCGGCCGCCTGAACGTGCTGCACAACGTGGCCGGCAAGCCGGCCGAGATGATCCTGACCGAGTTCGACGAGGCGTGGCACGCGCACTTCGAGCACGGCGGCGGCGACGTGAAGTACCACCAGGGCTTCACCGGCACCTACGCCATCGGCGACGGCACCGAGATGCGCGTGTCGCTGTGCGCGAACCCAAGCCACCTTGAATTCGTCGCGTCGGTCTGCAGCGGCCGCGCACGCGCCGAGCAGGAGCGCAACGCGGGCGGGCTGGCCGCCGGCAAGCGCGCGGTGCTGCCGCTCCTGATCCACGGCGACGCCGCGCTGCCCGGGCAGGGCGTCGTGGCCGAGACGCTGAACTTCACGGGCCTCGAGGGCTACGACGTCGGCGGCACCGTGCACGTCGTCATCAACAACCAGGTCGGCTTCACCACCGACAGCAAGGACTCCTACGCGGGCCCCTACTGCACCAACATCGCCAAGAGCGCCGAGGCGCCGATCCTGCACGTGAACGGCGGCGACGCCGAGGCGTGCGCGTTCGCCGGCCGCGTGGCCGCCGAGTGGCGCTCGACGTTCGGCGAGGACTCCTTCGTCGACATGTGGTGCTGGCGCAAGAACGGCCACAACGAGACCGACGAGCCGAACTTCACCCAGCCGCTGATGTACCGCCGCGTGCGCGCCGCGCAACCGGTGGTGCAGCGCTACGCCGCGCAGCTGCTGGCCGAAGGCACGATCGACCCCGGCGCGGTGGACGCCGAGACCAAGGCGCTCTTCGCCTCGCTGGACGCGGCGCAGCAGCGCGCGAAGTCCGCACCCGCCGAGCCGGGCCACGCCCCGTTCCGCGGCGCCTGGCAGGGCCTGGTCTCGCAGTGGTCCGACGAGCCCGTCGCCACAGGCGTGCCGCTCAAGGTGCTGCAGCAGGTGGCCGACCAGGTCGCCGCGCTGCCCGAGGGCTTCAACGCGCACAAGACCGTGGCCAAGGGCGCGGCGGCGCGCAACCAGCTCTCGACGGGCGGCATCGACTGGGCCACGGCCGAGCTGCTGGCCTACGGCACGCTGGCGCTCGAGGGCGACAGCGTGCGCATCACCGGCCAGGACGTGAAGCGCGGCACCTTCAGCCACCGCCACGCCGCGGCCACCGACCAGGACACGGGCGCGCAGTGGATCCCGCTGCAGCACCTGCAGGGCGCGAAGGGCCGCTTCGAGATCCACAATTCGCCGCTCACCGAGTGCGCGTGCGTCGGCTTCGAGTACGGCTTCTCGCTGGTCGACCCGCGCTGGCTGGTGATCTGGGAAGGCCAGTTCGGCGACTTCGCCAACGGCGCGCAGGTCATCTTCGACCAGTTCATGGCGGCCGCCGAGGCGAAGTGGTTCCGCTCGAGCGGCCTGACGCTGCTGCTGCCGCACGGCTACGAGGGCCAGGGTCCCGAGCACAGCAGCGCGCGCATGGAGCGCTTCCTGCAGCTGGCCGCCGAGGACAACCTGCAGGTCGTCTACCCGACGACCACGGCGCAGGTCTTCCACGTGCTGCGCCGGCAGCTGAAGCGCAACTTCCGCAAGCCGCTGGTGATGATGACGCCGAAGAGCATGCTCCGCCTGCCCGCGGCGCAGAGCCCGGTGGCCGAGTTCGTCGACGGCGCCTTCCAGACGGTGATCCCCGATCCCGCGAAGCCCGATCCCGCGAAGGTCACGAGGCTCCTGTTCTGCACCGGCAAGGTCTTCCACGAGCTGGACGCGCAGCGCAAGGCCAACGGCAACGCGCAGGTCGCGATCGTGCGCATCGAGCAGCTCTACCCGTTCCCGGCCGACGAGGTCGCGACGCAGCTGGCCCGGTACAAGAAGGCGGACGTCGCCTGGGTCCAGGAGGAGCCGCAGAACATGGGCGCATGGATGTCGATGCTCGCGGCGTTCCTCGAGCGGTTCGACCGCCGCCTGGCGTACGTCGGCCGTCCGCCGCAGGCCAGCCCCGCGGTGGGCAGCCTGAAGCAGCACGGCAAGGAGCAGGCGAAGATCCTGAACTCCGCCGTCGGGCCCGCGCCGGACGGCGCGGCGGCCGACGCGAAGGACACCAAGGCCGACGGCGCGAAGGCCGCCCCGGCGACCGACACCGGCAACGGCGCGCGCGGCACCAAGAAGCCCGCGGCCGCGCACTGATCCCACCCCACCGGCGGCCGCACC
>CANHFL010000123.1 GCA_947459855.1 Planctomycetaceae bacterium
CGCGACTTGGGCATCACGGTCGACAGGACCACGAGGGGCGCCCAGGCGCCGCCTTCGCACTATGCAGTTCCCTCACGCCGCCATGGATGGCAGAGCGTCGACGCACGCCCTTTGCGCCGCATGCGCTGCCGTGGCGATCACCGCCTTCGCCGTCGCCGACGCGCCGCCCCCGCGATGCGCGTCGAGCGTCGTCTCGTACGTTCCCGGCTCCGGCGCGGGCAGCGCATACCAGAATCCCGCGCGTGCGCTCGGTGCGCCTTCGCGCTTCACCGGCGCCGGCATCGAACCCGGCGCCGTCACGCCGTTCCGTCCCGCGTTCCTCTCCAGCGAATTGGTGTCCGTCGGCCGCGGCGGCCAGCTCGTGCTGGCGTTCGACCAGCCGATCGCCGACGATCCGCGCAACCCGTGGGGCATCGACCTGATCGTCTACGGCAATGCGATGTTCGCCGACCTGGCGTACCCGGGCGGCGTCCCCGGCTACCTCTTCGACGAGGGCGGCACGATCGAGCTGAGTGCCGACGGCGTCAACTGGCATGCGGTGCCGGGCGCGGCGGCCGACGGCGGCCTTCCGACGATGGGCTACACCGACGTCGGCCCGTACTCCACCGCGACCGGCTTCGCGCCGACGGATCCCGCGCGGCCGGTCGATCCCGCGATCGACGCCGGCACGCTGCTGGGCGCCGCGTACGAGGAGGTCGTGGCCGCCTACGACGGCGCGGCGGGCGGCACGGGCGTCGACCTGGCCGCGGTCGGCCTCGCGTCCGCCAGATACGTGCGCATCCGCGTCGCGGCCGACGCGGCCAGCGTGCCCGAGATCGACGCGGTCGTCGCGGTGCGCCCGATGCGCGCGGGCGACGTCGACGGCGACGGCGACGTGGACGGCGCGGACCTTGGCGTGCTGCTGGGTGCCTGGGGCCCGGCAGACGCCGGCGCCGCGGCGGATCTCGACCGCGACGGCGACATCGACGGCGCGGACCTCGGACTCCTCCTGGGGGACTGGGGCCCATGACGCGCCGAGCGTTCACCATCATCGAGGTCACCGTGACCGTGGCGGTCGTCGCCGCGCTCACGGCGGTGCTGCTGCCGGGGCTCAGCGCCGTCAACGGGATGTCGCGCCGCACGAAGTGCCAGTCGAACCTGCGCCAGATGGGGATCGCCGCGGCCGCCTACGCCGCGCAGTCGAACGAGGCCATGCCCCCCGCCGTCCTGTACTTCGCCGACGGGGGCGCCGTGCGCACCGTCGCGTGGGACTTCGAGCAGCGCAACGGCGAGGCCCGGCCCGGCCCGCTGTGGTCGTGGACCGGCGCGCCAAGCGAGGTGCAGCAGTGCCCCGACTACCTGGGGCCCTCGACCTTCGGGGCCGACCCGTTCACGGGCTACAACTACAACACGACGTACATCGGGCATGAAGGCACCTACCCGGAGATCAATCCGGATGGCCAGGTCCTTGATGGGTGGCGGACCGCACGGATGGGCCGCCCGCTGGCCGCCTTCGCGAGCCACGACCGCACCGCGCTCTTCGGCGAGGGCGGCTGGAAGGGCGGCGCGAACAAGTTCATGCGCGCGCCGATGAACTCGGTGGAAGGATCGCTTCCCATGGTCGCCGCCGGCGCGCAGGCCTTCAGGCACGTCGGAGCGTGCACGTGCTTCGTGTGCCTGGACGGCCACGTCTCGGTCTGCGACCGGCCGTGCCGCGGCGCGCGGACGACCGACTCGCTTGCCGGCGCGGTGATGGACTTCCCGGCGAACGGCTTCCTCTCCGACGACGACTCGGCCTACGATGGACGCTGAAGATGCGGATCGATCGCTGCGTATGCCACAACGTGAGCTTCGAGGACCTGCGCCGCCACGCGACGGCGTGCGGTGACGCCTCGTTCCGCGAACTGCAGAAGAAGTTCGGCTGCGGGACCACGTGCGGCCTGTGCGCGCCCTACGTCAAGCAGATGCTGCGAACCGGGCAGACCGTGTTCACCCAGATCGTCACCGCGCGTGACGAGGCGCAGCGGAGCTGAGGACCCGCGACACCCAGTCGGAGGCGGTCCGCTGGAGCAGCGCCAGGCCAGCCTCGTCGACGGAGTCCACGTCGCCCCCGGGACCGATCGAACGGAAGAACCCGTCCGCGAACGCCACCTCGACCGCGTCCGCGGTCCGGCCGGTGGCCAGCAGCGCCGCGCGCCAGCCCTCCAGGTGCGTCGCGCGGAAGGTGGCATCGGCAGCCCCCTGCACGACCAGCAGCGGCCTCGCCTCGACGGTGACCGACTCGAGCGGCGCAAGCGCCGAAAGCCCATCGACCAGCCGCAGCGAAGGCGAATCGGCCCACATCGGGTCGTCCTCGTTCTCCGGGGTGCGGCGGCTCATGATCTCGGGCACCGGGGCACCCGCCAGCACCAGGAACGCCAGGTCGTCGCGGCGCGAGGCCAGCACCGCCGCGGCACCGCCGGCCAGCCAGGTGGCACCGAGCGCGGGCCGTGCGCGCGGCACCATGCCGGACGCGGCCTGCAGCGCGTCGCCGCAGGCGTCGATCCACGACAGCGGGTCGCGGTCGGCGTCCTCGCCCAGCGCCAGCGAAGTCACGCGCGCGACGTGCGCGCCGCCCGCCAGGAGCCCGAGCGCCAGCGCATCGTCCACGGCGGTGCATTCGTCGGCCTGCTCGATCCCCGGCGCCTGCGGCAGCACCAGGGCGACCGCCGGGTCGGCCACGACGCGGGCACGACCGAAGATCCCGCGCGTTCCCGCGCGCGGCGCGACCACGATCCCCTCGAGCCGTCCCCACGCGCCCTCCGCGGCGAACGCCCGCGCGCCATCGGCTGCGGCCGCCCAGGAACGCTGGCTCGTGCGGCGATGCGGCATCACGTGCGTCCGAAGCTGCGCTCGAGGTCGCGCATGCCGATGCGGAGCGAGGTCGGGCGCCCGTGCGGGCACGCCGCGCCGCGCTCGATGCGCTCGCGCAGGTCCAGGAGCGCCTCGATCTCGACGGGGGTGAGCCGGTCGCCGGCCTTCACGGCGGCCTTGCACGCCATCATGTCCAGCACCTCGTGCAGCGCGGCCTCGACGTCGGCGCCGCCCTCGTCGACCAGGCGCTCGAGCAGCGCGGGGACGAATTCCTCGGGATGCACGCCGCGTCCCAGCAGGAACGTCGGGTACCCGTGGACGGCGACCGCGCGCGGGCCCGCCGCGGACGCGTCGATACCGATGCGCGCGAGCAGCGCACCGGCGGCCTCCACGGCCTCGGCGGCGCGCGGGTCCACCTGCAGGACCGCGGGCACCAGCATCCGCTGCGACTCGAGCGGCTGCGCGGCGATGCGCGCCTTCAGTTCCTCGAACATCGCGCGCTCGTGCAGCGCGTGCTGGTCGACCACCAGTATGCCGTCGCGGTCCTCGACCACCAGGTAGCTGCCGTGCACCTGCATCACGCGGCGCGCGGTGCGGTTGGCGTGGAGCGCGGGTTCGTCGGACGCGGCGGCGGGAGCGACCTCGACCACGGGCGGCGCGGGGGCGCGGGTCCCCTGCGCGGCATCCACGGCCTCGGCGGCGAATCGCTCGAACACGGTCGACGGCGCGTGGACCCCGGACGGCGCGGGATCGCCGCTCGAGCCCGGCCTCGGCGACGTCCACGCCGGCGCCGGCGCGGCGCCCGGACGCGGCGAGCCCAGCTGGAACGCGGGCACGAGGTCCGCCGCGCGCAACGCATCGCGCACCGCGCGCATCACCAGCTGGTGCACGAAACTGGGCTGGCGGAAGCGCACCTCGGTCTTCGCGGGGTGCACGTTCACGTCGACCAGCGCGGGGTCCATCTCGATCGCCACGAAGGCGACTGGCGTGCGGCCCGGGTCGATCAGGCCGCGGTAGGCCTCCTTGACGGCGTGCACGAGGGTGCGGTCCAGCACCGCACGGCCGTTCAGCGCGAAGCGCAGCGCGCGTGCGGTGGCGCGCGCCGAGGACGGGCGCGCGGCCAGGCCCCAGACGGTCACGGGGCCGTGCTCCGCGGCGTCGGCCTCGGCGGCCAGCGGCAACGGGTCGTCGGCCAGTTCATCGCCCAGCACGGCGCGCACCCGCACCGCGGGGTCGTCGGTCGCGGCCAGGTCCAGGCGCGTGCGGCCGTCGGCCACCAGCCGGAACGCGACGCCGGGCCGGCAGATCGCGACCGACTCCAGGACGTCCTGCACGCGGCCCAGCTCGACCGGCGCGGTGCGCAGGAACTTGCGGCGTGCCGGCACGTTGAAGAAGAGCTGCCGCACCTCGACGGTGGTGCCGAGCGGCGCTCCGGCCGGGCGGACCTCGCCCGCCTCCCCGCCCTCCACGTCGATCCGAGCGGCCGCGTCGTCGCCCCGGCGGCGGCTGGTGATCGCCAGCCGGCTGACCGAGGCGATCGAGGCCAGCGCCTCGCCGCGGAAGCCCATCGTCGCGATCGACGAGAGGTCCTCGCTGCTGGCGATCTTGCTGGTGGCGTGGCTGGCCACCGCCAGCGGCAGTTCCTCGGCCGGGATGCCCCCGCCGTCGTCGGCCACCACGATCCGGTCCGCGCCGCCGCCCTCCACCAGCACCTCGATGCGCGTGGCGCCCGCGTCGAGCGCGTTCTCGACCAGCTCCTTCACGGCGCTGGCGGGGCGCTCGACCACCTCGCCGGCGGCGATCTGGTCGACGAGCTGGCGCGGCAGGACACGGATGGTCATCGGCGGGAATCCGGGGGGAGGCGCGCGCGCCGGGCTTGAGCCGCGCGCCGCGGCATGCGACACTCCGGGCAATGGTAGCGGTCACCGACGGCCAGGACGGCCCCCGCACGCTCCGCCACGGCAGCACCGTGGTGGTCGGCGACGTCCACGGCTGCGGCGCCGAGCTGGAGCGCCTGCTCGATCTGGTCGACCGCTGGAACCCGGGCGCACGCGTCATCCTGGTGGGCGACCTCTTCACCAAGGGCCCCGAGCCCGGCCGCGTCGTGCGCGTGATCCGAGACCGCCGCGCGGCAGGCCAGCGCATCGAGATC
>CANHFL010000124.1 GCA_947459855.1 Planctomycetaceae bacterium
CTTGCCCAGGTACTCGACGTAGAACGCCTTCGGGTCGTCCAGGTGGTACTGGCGACGCATCGCGGCCTGCACCTCGGGCGGCGGCTGCCTGCCCTCCGGCCGGTCCATCGGGTTGCCGGGCACCATCCACGCCAGCGCGAAGGTGATCGTGTAGATCGCGAGCAGGATGAGAGGGAGCTGCAGCAGGCGCCGGACGACGAACGACGTCACGGCCCCTGGCTCCCGTCGGCGGGCCGCTTGCCCTTCGCGTCGGACGACGCGCCCATCGCCTCGATCGCGCGCTTGTTGCGGCGGTCGGCGAGCCATCCGCAGCCGGTCGCAAGCCTGACGAGCCGCGGGTCGTTCGTGCGGCGCGCGACGTCGAGCATCGGGTCGATGGGGTCGGTGACGCGCCCGATCAGCCAGCTGGTCAGGACGTCGGGGTCGGTGCTCGCGCGCACCGCGTCCAGGAGCGGCGCCATCGCGGGCGTCTCCTTGGGGAGCGTCGAGACGATCCACGCCTGCGCGACGGGAGGCAGCGACCTCCACGCCGCGGCCGCCTCTTCCCAGATGGCGGGCAGATCGGGGCGGAGCTCCGCGGGCACCTCGGCGGGCACCGCGACCAGGCCGCAGACCAGCGCCAGGGTCAGCGCGCGGTCCGGCGCGGCGGGGTCCTTGATGGTCGCGCGCGCCTTGGCGAACCACTGCGGCGTGGCGGCGGGCGCCTGCACCTGCACCGGGGGCACCTCGGTCACGCCGCCCAGGAAGCCGGGCACCTGGCCGATCTGCGTCTCGATCGGGTTGGTCACGAACTGCGCGGTGACGAGGTGCGTGTGCGCGGCGTCGACCGCAAGCAGGCGGCCGAGGTCGGTGATGGCGGCGTCGATGGTGAGCGTCATCTCCTCGCCCGGGGCCAGGCGCAGTCGCCGGTCGATCGAGAGCGGCTGCGGCGGGATGACTATCGAATCGATCTGCCCGGCGCGCGGCGCCGCGGCGCGCATGACGACGCGCGAACCGATCGGGCAGTCCGGGCCGATCGCCATGGGCAGCCGGCTGGCGTTGCGCAGCGAGATGCGGAACGAGAGCGGTTCGTAGGCGCCGACCGTCGTGGCGCTGGGCTCCGCGCGGAAGACGAGCGCGCGCAGCGGGTGCTCGACGATGTCGTCGACCGTCCGGGGCAGCTGCTCGCCCAGGACGCGCTCGAGCTCCTTGGCGCGTGCGTCGATCTCGGGCGAGATCTGCGACGTGAGCACCGACTTCTGGCCGAGCGTCTCGGCAAGGCGGTCCAGCGCCAGGAGGCCGATCGACTTGCCGACCTGCGCCGCCGCGATGGTGCGGAACTCGACCGCGGCCTCCTGCGGGCGCTTGGCGTCCAGCAGCGCCATCGCGTAGCCGAAGCGCGCCAGCGTGTCGTTCTCGCGCATCGGCCCGAGCGTGCGCAGGGCCTCCTCGTGGCGACCGGAGCGTTCGGCGAGCATCGCGCCGTAGCGTGCGCGCGCCTGGTCGCCCAGGACGCCCGCCTTCGCGGCGGCGTCGAGCAGGCCGGGAACCTCGGTCATGTCGGTGCCGAAGAGCAGGATCAGCGTGGCCTTCTCGACCTGCAGCTCGGCGACCCGCTCGTCGCCCAGGTTGTTGTTCCTCGCGCGCAGGATCTCGGCATCGCTGCCCTGCAGGGCGCGCGTCACCAGCGCGTCGTACGCCGCGGCGGGCACGCGCCCGCGCTGCAGCGAGAGCAGCGCGATCGAGAGGCTGGCGGGAACCGGCGGATATTCCTTGTTCAGGCGTGCCAGCGGGATCGTCGGATCCATCGCCGCGACGGCCGCGCGGTACTGGTCCGTGAGCTTCGAGAGGCGCAGCTCGATCTCGTGCACCGCGTCGTCGCGGCGGCCGCCGCCCCACAGGGCCATCGCAAGGTCGCCCGTCAGCGCGTAGACGGCGTCGCCCTTCATGTCGGCCTGGGCGACCGCGCTGGCCATGCGCGCGACGCGCTCGGCGCCCGCGAACGCGCCGCCGTCCAGCATGACGGTGAGCAGCGCGGTCCACGTCGTCAGGTCGCGCGGGTTGGCCTCGGCGGCCATCGAGAGCAGCTCGACGTCCGCCGACGGGTCGTTGACGCGCATGCGGAAGAAGCCTGCGGCGGCCTGCGCGGCCAGCGGGTACGACGGGTCCGCCTTCACGCTCTCCGAGAGCCAGCGCGAGAAGAGCTCGGTGTTGCCGATGCGGCTCTCGAGCGACGCCAGCTGGTACGCCAGCCGCGCGGCGACCGGGCCGCCGATCGAGTCGCGGTGCTGCGGGTCCAGCACCTTCTCGTAGGCACGGACGCGGGCCTCGGCCGTGGGGTGCGCGTCGACCGCGTCGGCGATCCGCGAGAGCCGGATCACGTCGTCCGCGGGGTCCAGGCGCGCCAGCTGCGCCAGTGCGCCCCGGCGCGCGGCCACGGCGGCGTCCGGGTTGCCGGATTCGCACTTGTCGGCGAACAGCAGCACGGCCTCCCAGGCCGAGCGGCGGTCGGGCGTCAGCGCGGCGCATCGCAGCGCGATGTCGAGCACCGCCTCGTAGCCGGCCGCGTTCACGTCCTGGTCGCGGGCGATCGAGAACGCGTCGGCGAGCCAGGCCTCTGAGAGCAGTGCCTCGGCGGTGCGCGGTGCGCGTGCCGCGGCTGCGGGCGCGGCGGCCGGCGCCTGTGCGGGGGCCGGGCCGTTCACCGCGAGCATCGCGAGCGGCAGGCAGCCGCAGAGCATGGTTCGTCGGATGAAACGGTCGCGGCGGGAGCGCATGGGTCCGCGGAGTCTAGACGCGCACCGGACGCAGGCCGGTCCGGATCGGTTCGCGCTCAGGCGGCGCCGCTCGCGCGCGCGGCCGCCGATACGCGGCGCACCAGCCAGGCCGCGGCCAGGAGCCCCAGGGGGACCGCCACCGCCACGTCGACCGCCCGCCCGACCAGTTCCGCGGCCAGTCCCGCGTCGCGCTCGTAGCCGCCCAGCATCGGGGCGGCGGCGGCCACGGCCCACTCGCGCACGCCGAGCCCGTTGCCGACGAACGGCACCAGGTTCGCGGCGCAGGCCACCAGCGATGCACCGAGCGCGGTCTCGGGCCCGACCGGCCAGCCGCTGAGCCGGAACGCGGCCCACGCATGCAGGGTCCACGCCAGTACCTCGACGCTGCGCAATGCCGCCGCCAGCGCGAACGCGCGCAGCGGGGGCTGCACCGCCAGCGGCAGCCAGAGCGCGGGCACGAGGGCCACCGACCACCACGCCACGCCCGCCGCCTTGGCCCCCAGGGCGGCCGCGCCCATCACGCAGACCACGACAAAGGTCAGCACGGTCGCCTGCACGATCACCACCAGGCTCGCGCGCACCGGGATGCCGTTGACCGCCTTGTGGTACGCGACGCGCCCGATGCTGCCGGCCTGCATCGGCACGTAGTTGCCCAGCGTGCTGGCCGCGACCAGGGCGTTCATCTCGACCATGCCCACGCGCCCGTCACGGCGCGTCAGGATCCACAGCACGGCCGACGAGAGCAGCTGCGTCGCGACGATCGCCGCGACAAGCAGGCCCAGCGCCTCAAGGTCCGGCGCGCGCGCGGCGCGCGCCAGGGAATCGGCGACGGCCCCGTCACGCAGCACCGCCACCACGCCGGCGGCCACGAGCACCAGGCCCACGATGCTGCCGATGCGCCGGTACATCCGCCGGTGCGGGCGGTCGAGGACATGTCCCTCGGCCGCGTGTTCGTTTCCTGCGGGCATGTGCCGCAGGATAGGGCGGGTGCCCGCGTACGATCCGGCCATGTGCGGATTCGCGGGATTCGTCGATCGCTCCGGCCGCATGCAGCGCCCCGACGAGGTCCTGGCCGCGATGGCCGGTGCGATCGCGCACCGCGGGCCCGACGGAGAGGGCACGTTCATCGAGCCGCGGGTCGGCGTCGGCATCGTGCACCGCCGGCTGGCGATCCTGGACCGCTCGCCGGCCGCCGCGCAGCCGATGCGCTCGCCGGCGGGGCGCTGGGTCGTGGCCTACAACGGCGAACTGTGGAACTTCCGCGAGCTGAGGCAGCAGCTGGAACTGGGCGGCACCGCCATCGGCCCGTCGCCCGGCGACACCGCCGTGCTGGCGGCGGCGCTGGACGCGCACGGCGCCGAGGCCGCGCTGCCGCTCCTGGACGGCATGTTCGCGTTCGCCGCGCTGGACATGCATGACCGCACCCTCTGGCTGGCGCGCGACCGGTTCGGCGTGAAGCCCTGCGTGTGGGGCTGGGCCGACGACGGCAGGGGCGTGCCCGTGTTCGGCTTCGGCAGCGAGATCCGCGCGATCGCCGCGCTGCCGTGCTTCCGCAACCGCGTCAGCCCGTTCGGCATCGCGTCCGCGCTGGGCAGCCTGGCGATCCCCGGCCCGCGCACCATCTACGACG
The DNA here is from genome assembly GCA_947459855.1 of Planctomycetaceae bacterium. Taxonomy (GTDB): domain Bacteria; phylum Planctomycetota; class Phycisphaerae; order Phycisphaerales; family SM1A02; genus UBA966. The sequence goes on from CANHFL010000124.1 coordinate 4,387, forward strand.
GCGTCCACGCGCTGCGGCCCGGCCACGCGCTGCGCATGGACCTGGACACCGGCCGCGTCGAGCACGTGCGCTGGCACTCCGTGCGCGCCGCCGCGGCCGCCGCGCGCACGCGGCCCTACACGGGGTCGCGCGAGGAACTGGTGCGTGCGCTGGACGGCCTGGTGACCAGCGCGGTGCGCCGGCGCCTGGCGAGCGACGTGCCGGTGGGCGCGTTCCTCTCGGGTGGCATCGACAGCACGCTGGTGGTGGCCGCGATGCAGCACGCGGGCGTGACCGGCCTGCGCACGTTCACGGCCGGCTTCGAGCACCCCGAGTACGACGAGCGCGCCCACGCGCGCACGGTGGCCGATGCACTCGGCACCGAGCACCACGAGGTGGTGGTGCACGACGCGGACCTGGTGTCGCTGGTCGAGGATGCGATCGGCTGCTTCGACCAGCCCTTCGCCGACGCCAGCGCGGTGCCGACGCTGGCCGTGTCGCGCATGGCGCGTGGCATGGTGGGCGTGGTGCTCTCGGGCGACGGAGGCGACGAGTTCTTCGGCGGCTACGAGCGCCACCTGCGCGGGTACCGCCTGGCCACCTGGATCGC
>CANHFL010000125.1 GCA_947459855.1 Planctomycetaceae bacterium
CGGCCTGCCGCCGACGCCCGAGGAGGTCGAGGCCTTCGTGCGCGACCGCTCGTCCGACGCCTACGAGAAGCTGGTCGACCGCCTGCTGGCATCGCCGCGGTTCGGCGAGCGCTGGGGTCGCCACTGGCTGGACATCGCGCGCTACGCGGAATCCAGCGGCAAGGAGGCCAACGTCGTCTATCCGCACGCGTGGCGGTACCGCGACTGGGTGATCGCGGCTTTCAACGCGGACGAGCCCTACGACCGCTTCCTGCGTCGCCAGTTGGCCGGCGACCTGCTGCAGGCGAAGAGCGCGGACGAGCGCGCCGCGAACCTGATCGCGACCGGCTACCTGGCCATCGGTACCAAGGGCCACAACACGCGCGGCAAGCCGCAGTTCGCGATGGACCTGGCCGACGAGCAGATCGACGCGATCGGCCAGGGCATCCTGGGCGTGACGATCGCCTGCGCACGCTGCCACGACCACAAGTTCGACCCGATCCCGCAGCGCGACTACTACGCGCTGGCCGGCGTCTTCCTGAGCACGGACACCGAATACGGCACCTACCGCACCCAGCAGAACAACCATCCCGCGACGCTGGCGAGCCTTCCGAGCGCCGCCGCCCTGCCCGACGGCCCCACGATGCCCACCGTTCTGCGCCAGTTCTACGCGCAGCAGGTCGAGCGCGCGAAGTCCGAGGCCGCCGAGGCCGAGCAGCTGAAGGCGAAGGCACGCGAGGCGATGAAGGCCGGCGCCGCACGCGGCAACGCGCTGACCCCGCAGGAGCAGCAGAAGCTGCAGCGCGCGCGCGACGCCGATGCGCTGCTCGAGGCGGCGTCCGACGTGCTTGCGCGGTTCGACGAGTCAGGGAAGCCCACGAAGGCCAACCGGCTGGCGATGGCGGCCTCGGACCGCGACGCCCCGATCAACGCCAAGCTGCTGCAGCGCGGCGAGATCGACAAGCCCGGCCCGGTGGTGCCCCGCGGATTCCCGCAGGTCCTGACGGCACCCGGCACGCCCCCGGTCGCCGAGGGAAGCGGCCGCCTGCAGCTGGCGGACTGGATCACGGCGCGCGGCAACCCCCTCACCGCCCGCGTCTGGGCCAACCGCGTCTGGCTGCACCTCATGGGCAAGGGCCTCGTGCCGACGCCCGACAACTTCGGCGCCAGCGGCACGCGGCCTGCGAACCAGGCGCTGCTTGACTGGCTGGCCGTCGACCTGATGGAGCATGACTGGTCCACCAAGTCGCTGATCCGCACGATCGTGACCAGCCACGCCTATCGAATGTCCAGCCGCGCCGACCGCGCCGCGCTGGACGTCGACCCCGACGACACGCTGTGGTGGCGGATGCCCAAGCGACGCCTGGACGCCGAGGCCATCCGCGACGCGATGCTGATGGCGGCCGGGACGCTGGACCTCAACCCGCCCGTGGGATCGCCGGTCGCACTGCTCGAAGGCGGCGACCGCAGCCCGATCGTGAACCGCCTGCTTTCGGCCGACAGCCCGCAGCGCTCGGTCTACCTGCCGGTGCTGCGCGACCACGTCGACGAGATGCTCGACCTCTTCGACTTCGCCGAGCCCGCCTACGTCAGCGGGGACCGAGACGAGACGAGCGTCCCGACGCAGGCGCTCTACATGATGAACAGCGAGCGCGTGACCAAGGCCGCGCTGGCCATGGCCGACCGGCTGCTGGCGCTGAAGGCGTCGGATGCCGAGCGCGTCGAGCGCGCGTTCCAGCTCTGCTACGGGCGCAGGCCGAGCACGTCGGAGATGTCCGCCGTGAAGCGGTTCTTCGGCGACTTCCCCGCCGCGCAGTCCGCCAAGGACGTGCGCACCACCCAGCGCCAGGGGTGGGCCGCGTTCTGCCAGGCACTCTTCCAGGCCGCCGAGTTCCGGATGATCGACTGAACAGGAGCCCCACGATGCATCTCTGCAGCAACCGCATCACCGCCCAGGGCCGCCGCGACATGCTGCGCGCGCTCTCGTGCGGCTTCGGGTTCCTGGCATTCGCGGGGATCGCCCAGCGCGCCGCGGGCGCGACGCGCCTGTGGATGCCGGGCGACGACGACGCCAACCCGCTGGCGCCCAGGCAGCCGATGCTCCCGGCGAAGGCGAAGCGCGTGATCTTCCTGTGCATGTCGGGCGGTCCGTCGCACGTCGACACCTTCGACTACAAGCCCGGCCTGATCACGGACGACGGCAAGGGCCTGGGCGGCGTGCGCGCCGGGGCCAAGCTGCTGGCCAGTCCGTGGAAGTTCCGCCAGCACGGCAAGGGCGGGCTCTGGATCAGCGACCTGTTCCCCGAGCTGGCGAAGCACGCCGACGAGATGTGCCTGCTGCGCGGCATGCACACCGCGGTCCCGGCGCACGCGCAGGCGCAGGTGATGATGCACACGGGCAGCTTCCAGTTCGTGCGGCCCTCGATGGGCGCCTGGACGCTCTACGGCCTCGGCACGGTGAACCAGAACCTGCCCGGCTTCATCACGCTGAACCCTCCTTCGGGCAACGGCGGTGCGCAGAACTACGGATCGGCGTTCCTGCCTGCCGTCTACCAGGGCACGCGCGTCGGCATCGAGCGCAACGCGCGCCGCGTCGCCGGCAACACGGGCGGCATGCCCAACCTGGACAACACCGTGCTCACCGACGCCGCCCAGCGCAAGCAGCTGGACCTGGTGCAGGCCCTGAACCGCGAGCGCCAGCGCCGCGACCGCAGCGACGACCAGGTGGACGGCGTCATCGAGAGCTACGAGCTGGCCTTCCGCATGCAGGCCGAGATGCCCGACCTGATGGACCTCTCCGACGAGAAGCCGAAGACGCTCCAGGCCTACGGCATCGGTACGGGCCGCGACGATTTCGCGCGCCAGTGCCTTCTGGCGCGGCGGTTCGCCGAGAAGGGCGTGCGGTTCATCGAGGTCAACCACGGCGGCTGGGACACCCACCGAAACCTGCGCGACGACCTGGCCAAGCAGGCGGCCGAGATCGACCGCCCGATCGCCGCGCTGCTGACGGACCTGAAGCAGCGCGGGCTCCTGCGCGACACGCTCGTCGTCTGGGGCGGCGAGTTCGGCCGGACCCCCTACGCCCAGAACGGCGACGGCCGCGACCACAACAGCAAGGGCTTCACGATGTGGATGGCGGGCGGCGGCGTCAGGGGCGGGTTCAGCTACGGCGCGACGGACGACCACGGCATCGAGGCCGTCGACGGCAGGATGGACATCCACGACTGGCACGCGACCATCCTGCGCCTGATGGGCATGGACCACGAGAAGCTCACCTATCGATGGGCGGGCCGCGACTTCCGGCTGACCGAGGTCTACGGGAACGTCCACGACGGGATCTTTGCCTGACGCGGGAATTTCGGCGGCCGGGTGCAAACCGCCCGCCCCTCCGTGCGTGATCATGGTGCCCGTGCACCACGCCGAGTCCACCAGCATCCTCTACGCCGAGCAGCGCCAGGGCCTGTTCGCGGTGGCGCTGGCGATCGTGCGGGACCCCGCGCTGGCCGAGGACGCCGTCCACGACGGCGTGCACCGGGTGCTGGCGCGGGGCCGCCCACCCGAGGGCGACCCGGTCGCGTTCCTGTATGCCTCGGTGCGCAACGCCGCGATCGACCTGACGCGCCGGCGCCGCGTCAGGCAGACCGCGCCGCTCGATGGCTCGCTCTTCGACGACCGCCAGTCCGACCCCCTGCTCCGCGCGATCGACCGCGAGATGTCCGAGCGCCTGCGCCGCGCGATAGAGGAGCTGACGCCCGAGCAGCGCGAGGTGGTCGTGCTGCGGTCCGTCGCGCGCCTGGGGTTCGAGCAGATCGCCGCAGTCTGCGGCGTGCCGCTCGGCACCGTTGCCGCCCGCTACCACCGCGCGGTCGCCGCGCTTCGATCCCAGATCCAGGAGACGCTCGCATGAACGCCCCCGATCCCTCGCCCGCGCTGCTGCCGATGGCCGACCTCGAGATCGAGCGCCTGGTCGCCGCGCTGCCGTTCCGACGGCCCGGCGGTGGCCTGGATGCCCGCATCGCGGCCACGGCAGGCTTCGAATCGCGCCCGATCGTGCACCGAATGCAATGGCCCGCCGCTGCCGCCGCGCTCTTCCTTCTGGGATGCGGCCTGGCCGTCGGCTGGATGGCGCGCGGCTTCACGCCCGCCAACTGGCGCTCGGATGGCGTCCAGTGGGAATCCGCCGGCCTGCGCGACCTGGGCGACGGCGTGCTGGCCGGTGGCCAGGTCGTGCGCCAGGCCGAGGCGCAGTACCTGCGGATCGAGCGCTTCCGCGACCGGGCGACGGGCGCCACGTTCGAGGTCCGCACGATCGAACCACGTCTCATCATCGGCCGCCCGCGCGCGGATTGACGCGGCAGGCATCTTCGTACGCTTCCAACCCCAACCCACGAGGACACCCCCCCATGCACACCCTGCTCGTCTCCCTTGTCGCGGCGTTCGCCGCATCCTGCGCGGCGCCGCCGCAGGCGACCCCCAACGCCGACGCCATGCTCCAGGACATGAAGGCGCAGCTCGCGGCGCTCAAGGCACAGGGCAACGAGGACACGATCATCGTCCGGCGCGCCGCCGAGGTGGTCGCCGGCATGCCCCTCGACGAGACCGCGATGGAGGACGCGCCCTTCGCTGGTCTGCGGCTGGTGGACCTGGCGCCGGAGACGGCGGCGCAGCTGCCGATCATGCCCGGTTCCGGCCTGCTGGTCAGCGACGTCGTCGTCGACGGCCCCGCGGCGGGCGCCGGCATGAAGCCGATGGACGTGATCGCGAAGGTCGGCGACCAGGTCGTGGTCAACGCCGACCAGTTCCGCGTGCTGGTCCGTTCGCGCAAGGCGGGCGACGCGATGCCCGTCACGGTCTACCGCGGCGGCAAGGAGATGACCGTGTCCATCCAACTGGGTTCGCGCAAGCAGCCGAAGCTCGGGCCGGGCGGCC
>CANHFL010000126.1 GCA_947459855.1 Planctomycetaceae bacterium
GACTGCAGGATCTCCTCGACGAAGCCCAGCATCTTCCGGTGCCACGCGCGGCTCTCGGCGTCGTCGGCCTTGCAGACCACCACCTGCTCGACCTTGTCGAACTGGTGGATGCGGTACAGGCCCGCCGTGTCCTTGCCCGCGGCGCCCGCCTCGCGGCGGAAGCACGTGCTGACCGTCGTGTAGGTGAGGGGCAGGGCGATCTCGGGCAGGATCTCGTCGGCGTGGATGCCCATCAGGCCGACCTCGCCGGTGCCGGTCAGGAACAGGTCGTGGCCGCTGCCGCGGGCCGACTCCTCGATGTGGTACGCCTGCTCGCGCCCGAAGGGGAAGAAGCCCGTGCCCTGCATGCACTCCTCCTTCACGATCACCGGCACGCCGACCGCCGTGAAGCCGTGCTTCTCGACCATGTGGTCGAACGCGTAGCGCAGCACCGCCTGGTGCAGGCGCATGCCCATGCCCGTCAGGATGTAGTGGCGTGTGCCGCTCATCTTCACGCCGCGCTCGAAGTCGGCCAGGCCCAGGTCCCTGACCAGCTCCAGGTGCGTCTTCGGCCTGAATCCCTTGTTCGCCTGGAAGCCCTTTGCGGGGTCGAAGCCGGCGGGGTGCCAGCGGCGGATCTCGACGTTCGCGGACGCATCCGCGCCCTTCGGCACGTCGTGCGCCGGCGGCTGCGGCACGCGCATCAGCAGGTCCTGCCAGTGCGGCTCGATCAGTCGCAGCTCGTCCTCCAGCAGCGCGATGTCCTTCTTCAGCGCGGCGGGCTTCGCCTCCAGCTCGGCCAGGTGCTGCTCCACCGCGGCGCGGGCGCCGCCCTCGACCGTCTTCAGCTGGCCCTTCAGCTTGCCGATCTGCGGGCCGATCTCCTTGCTGATCCGGTTCTGCTCGGCGCGGGCGGTCTCCAGCTTGGACAGGATCGCGCGGCGCTCCTCGTCCAGCACCAGCAGGCGGTCGATGTCGACCTCGGCGTTCTTGTCGCGGGCGCCCTGGCGGAAGCGGTCCGGGTTCTCACGCAGCTGGCGGATGTCGATCATGGGGCCGGGATGGTACCCCGGGGCCGCTCGGCGGCGGGGGCACCGGCGGTCCGCCCGGCGCTCAGGTGCCCGGCGCGCGGTAGTTGGGGCTCTCGGCCCAGCGCATCTTGTCGACGAGCGTCGCCCAGTAGCTGCTCTCGGCGCGCGCGACCACCCGTGCCATGCCGTGGTGCCGGCCCGCGACCACCGTGTCGCCCACGCGCAGCGCCACGTTGATGTGGCCGTCCAGGACCAGCGTCGTGCCCTCGTTGGCGCGCACGACCCGCGCGGTGACGTCGACGTGCGACGGCACCACCACCGGCCGGAACGCCAGCGAGTGCGCGGCGCTGGGCGTCACCACGATCGCCTCGACGTCCGGGTGCACGATCGGCCCGCCCGCGCTCGCGTTGTACGCGGTGCTGCCCACGGGCGTCGCGATGATGATGCCGTCGCCCAGGAACTCGGGCCCGTGGCCGTCGCCCAGGCAGAGCGCCAGCTCGATCATCCGGAATGGCGGGCCCGCGGTGACGACCGCGTCGTTCACCGCCAGGCCCTCGTAGCGCGGCGCACCGTCGGCGCCGCGCACCGTGACTCGCAGCACCATGCGTTGCCGCACCGCGGGCCCCGGCCCCAGCACCTGCCCGGCGCGGGCCTCGAACTCCGCCAGGCTGAACTCGGCCAGGAAGCCCAGTCGCCCGATGTTCACGCCGACCACGGGGATCGCGCGGTCGACCAGCTGCCGCAGCGCCGCCATGATCGTGCCGTCGCCGCCCACCACCACCGCGCGGTCGGCCTGGACCTCGGCGGGGATCGGCTCGTTCACGTCGAACTCCGCAGCGATCTCGCCGTGGCGGCGCACGATCGCGCGGACGCGCTCCAGCACCTCGCCGGTCCCCTTCCGTGCACGGGCGGTCAGCAGCAGGACGCGCATCAGGCCACCATTCCCTTCGTCAGCCGCATGAACGCGGTCTCCAGGTTCACGGGTTCCTCGTGCATGGCCAGCAGCCGGAAGCCGCCGGTCACCAGGCGCGCGGGCAGGTCGCTGACGGGCGGGGGGTTCGCGGAGTCCAGCACCACGTCGATGCGCGGCCGCTGGCCCTCCAGCTGCACCACGGTCGCCTTGGCGATGCCCGGCGCCTTGGCCAGCATCTCCGCGGCCTCCTTGGCGCGGTCCTCGACGGTCACCTGCACCACCGTGCCGCTGCCCACCTTCTGCATGATGTCGCGCACGCCGCCGGCGTAGATCAGCTCGCCGCGCTCGATGATCGCCACCATGTTGCAGATGTCGGCCAGTTCGTGCAGGATGTGGCTGCTGATGATGATCGTCTTGCCCATGCGGCGCAGCTCCTTCAGGAGCTCGCGCATCTCGATGCGCGCGCGGGGGTCCAGGCCCGAGGCCGGCTCGTCCATCAGCAGCACCTTGGGGTCGTGCAGCAGCACGCGCGCCACGCTCAGGCGCTGCTGCATGCCGCGGCTCAGGCCGTTCACCTCGGCGTCGGCCTTGTAGCCCAGGTCGGTCAGCTCCAGCACGTCGCGGATGGCGCGTTCGCGCTTCTCGCCGTGGATCCCGTAGCACGCGGCGAAGAACTGCAGGTACTCGGTGACCAGCATGTCGTCGTACGCGCCCATGAAGTCGGGGACGTAGCCGATCACCGGCCGGATCAGCGGGTTCTGGTAGCCGACGGTCTTCCCGTCGATGCGCGCTTCGCCCCAGGTGGGCTTCAGCAGCGTCGCCAGGATCTTGATCGTGGTGGTCTTGCCCGCGCCGTTGGGACCGATGAAGCCGCAGCACGCGCCTTCCTCGATCTGCAGGTTGAGGTTGTTCAGCGCGACCAGCTCACCGTACTTCTTGGTGAGGTTGATCGTCTCGATCATCGGCATGGCGGGGATTGTAGGGCGCGGCGCGACCGGCCCGCAGGGCTCACTGCCGCGCCGGGACCATCGCGCCGGGGTCGTCCGGCAGCGGGATCGCGACGCGCACCCAGGTGGTCCCGTCGGCCTCGGGCTCGCGTCCGTCGATCGTCAGGGGGAACGGCATGGGCAGGGGGCTCTTGCCCGTGTCCTGGATGCGCCCGATCACGATCACGCAGGGCGTCGCGAAGCGCGTGCCCAGGTCCAGGTTGCGGCCGAAGTCGCGCTGGAAACGCGCCGACGGCCCGCGCCAGCTCAGCGGGTTGGTGTCGGCCGTCGTGACGTACGCGGGGGGCGTCAGCATGCCGAACCACCACCGCATCTCCACCTGCTCGTCGGCGTCGAAGATCGCGCCGGCGTCCACGTAGCCCAGCGTGCTCTGCGCGATCTTGCCGCGGAACGCGCGCGCCAGCTGCTGCGCGGCCGAGAGCGCGTCGTCCTTCCGCGCCGGCTGCGGCGCCACGCCGTCGGCGGTCTCGGCGGCGTACAGCGTGCGCGCCAGGTCGAGCGGCACGCGCGGCTCCCACGGCTTGTCCAGGCGGATCATGCGCGCATACGAAGGCATCGCGCCCGAGGGCCGGATCGCGGGCGGCTGGCCGGCCGTGCGCCGCTCGTCGGGCCGGAACGGCGTGACGTGCACCAGCGTCACGTCCGCCAGCGCGACGGGCAGCTCGTGCTGCAGCATGCCGGTCAGCAGGATCGTCGGGCCGCCCGCGGCGGTCCAGTCGATGCGCTGCTGGAGCGGGTGCGTGCGCAGCGGCGCGGGCAGCCCGTCCCACTGCGGCGGCGCGGCGCCCATCCACTGCGCGGCCAGCACCGTGGACGTGGCACGCGAGGGCAGCTCGTACGAGCCGGGGCTCGACTGCGGCACGTCGTACGCCTCGACGTCGGGGAATCCGGACGAGTTCCCCGCGGGCGGCGGGAACCAGCTCCACACCAGGTCCGGGCCTGCGGCGCCCTTCTCGGGCTGCAGCGCCACGCGCGCGCCGCCGTAGCCGGGCAGGGCGGCGCTCAGCCAGCTGGTGGCGCGCACGGTGCCGCGCTCGGCGGCGGGCACGCCCGGGCCGTCGATGCGGTCGATCACCGTCAGGTGCTGCACGCGCGCGGTCGTGAGCTCCGCCAGGCCCGTCGCGCCCCACGCGATGAGGGTCGCCGCCACGGCAACCGCAACGAACGCCAGCCACGCGTACTGCTGGCGCTTCATCGCGCGCAGCACGAAGTAGCCCGCCGGCCCCGCCAGCACCCAGTACACGGCGAACGCGCCCATCAGCCCCAGCACGCCGCCCGCCGCGCGTGTGGGCAGCCCCACCAGGCTGTTGATCGTCGCGCCGCCGTCGGCGGGGATCTCGATCGTGTTGCGCAGGTCCAGCTTGTTCGCCGCCTCCAGCGCGTTCCAGTCCGCGGGCGAAGGCGTGTCCGCGCGCCGGCCCAGGATGCGGTTCCAGAAGATGTCCGACTGCGGGATGCCCTCCGCCGAGAGCGAGCGGCGGTCCAGGCCGTCCACGTCGATGCCCACGACCGTCACGAAGCCGAAGCCGAACGCGCGGCGCACCGCGACGCATTCGCCGTCCAGCGTGCCTTCGCGCGGCACCAGGTTGCCGGTGCGCGCGTCCACCGTGCAGGGCAGCCGCAGGAGCGGCTGCCAGGCGTCGCCCGCGGTCGGCGCGAAGGTCCAGACGGACGTGCGCGCCGCCGCGTTGCGCAGTTCGCGCGTCTTCGAGAGGATCGGCAGCAGGTCGGCCACCGGCACCGCGTCGTGCCGCTGCGCCTTCGCGGGCAGCGCCTCGGCCAGCGGGTTGCGCGCGCGGCCGCTCGCCACGCCCCACGGGTCGCCCGACTCGGGCAGCACGATCACCAGGTTCCCGCCGCGGCGCACCCAGTCGAGGAGCGCCCGCGCCTGGTCCGGCGCCAGGTTCTGCAGCGGCGCGTTGGTCCAGATCAGCGCCTCGTAGCTCGACAGCGCGTCCCAGCGGTCGGGCAGGCCGCC
>CANHFL010000127.1 GCA_947459855.1 Planctomycetaceae bacterium
AGCTTTCGGCGTGCCAGCAGCAGACCGTCGCCGCGGCGCCCGCGGGCGACGGCCAGGCCGTCGACACGAAGGCCTTCAAGGGCATCGACGGCGTCGAGGTCACCGTCGAGGGCAACGACATCCACCTGACGATCGCGAACAGCCTGCTCTTCGACTCGGGCAAGACCGGCCTGAAGGACTCCGCGCGCCACACGCTCGACACCATCGCGCAGAAGGTGAAGGAGCTGTACCCGAGCCGCGAGATCGTCGTCATCGGCCACACCGACTCCGACCCGATCCGCAAGAGCGCGTTCCCGACGAACTACCACCTGGGCTTCGAGCGCGCCTTCGCCGTGCGCGAGTACCTGGGCAAGAAGGGGGTCACCGAGAACCACGTCGCGCTGATGAGCTTCGGCCCGGATCAGCCCGAGCCGACCAAGGAGAAGAGCCGCCGCGTCGAGGTCGTCGTGACCGGCAACGAGGCCAAGGCCGTCGCCAAGGCCAAGACCGAGACCCCGAAGAACGCTCCGGCCGCTGCCGCGAAGGGCACGGCGAAGAAGGGCACCGCGACCACGAAGTCGACCACCGGCTCGACGACGTCCAAGGCGACCCCGGCCAGCTCGAAGTGAGCTGACGCGCATCACCCCGAACCCCGGCGGGACCCGGCCTCGTGCCGGGTCCCGCTTGCGTTTTGGACCGGGGGACGCGAGGCACCTGGTCGCCTGCACAAGGCACTTGGTCGCCGTGCGAAAGGCACCTGGTCGCCATGCGCGCGGACCAGAGGGGGCCTCAGTCGCTCAGACACTTCCCCGCCGGCGCAATGGCGCCGCCGGGGACAACTCGCTTGATGAGGCCCCCTCCGGTCCGTGCTCGGCTCTGGATGCCTGCCGACATGTCGTCGTGCTGCAATGGCAGCACGACGATCGCCATTGGAACGTCCGTTTGCGAGCGCTCGCAGCGAGCATTGGCCCCCTCCGCGGCGACGTACGAGGCCATGAGGCACGCGTACCCCGGTCCGATTCGGCCCGGGTCGTTCCACGTGCCGAATCGGCCGACGACGATGACGAGCGGAACCTGGTGGAGCGAGGAAGTTCGCGTAGGAGGGGGCCAAGCACAGCGAAAGGGCGCGGCGACCACGCGCCGCCTTTCAACTTCGGAAATCGGTACAGGGTTATCCCGAACCCAATTTCACTACGCTGTCCCCCATGCGCATCACCGTCCTCGGCGCCGCAGGCGAAGTCACGGGTTCGGGGTACCTGGTCGAGACCGCGCGCGCCCGCGTGCTGGTCGACTTCGGGATGTTCCAGGGCCGAGGGGCTACCGACGAGAAGAACATGGAGCTCGGCCCGTTCCATGCGGACAAGCTGGACGCGGTCGTGCTCACGCACGCGCACCTGGACCACGTCGGCCGGCTGCCGCTCCTGAAGGGGCTCGGTTGCCCCATCCACGCGACGCCGCCGACGTGCGACCTTGCGCAGCTGATCCTGGAGGATTCCGCGCACATCCAGGAGGGCGACGCGCGCCGCGAGAACACCTGGCGCGAGCGCGCCGGCGAGGAGCCCGACGTGAAGCCGCTCTACACGCAGGCGGACGTCGCGCCCGTGGTCGCGCTGTTCCGCGGCCTGCCGTACCACGAGGAACGCGAGATCGCGCCCGGCGTGCGCGTGCGGCTGCAGGACGCGGGTCACATCCTGGGCTCGGCCAGCGTGCGCATGACGGTCGAGGAGGACGGCGCCACGAAGGCCGTCGTCTTCTCGGGCGATGTCGGCCAGGAGGACATGCCGATCCTGCGTGACCCGGAGCCCTGCCCGCCGGCGGACATGGTGTTCCTGGAATCCACCTACGGCGACCGCGATCACCGCCCGGCCGAGGCGACGCTCGCCGAGCTGAAGGGCATCCTGCGCAAGGCGGCATGGGAGAAGCGCAAGGTGCTCTGCCCGGCGTTCGCGATCGGCCGGGCCCAGCTGATCCTGCACGTGCTGGCCGAGATCCAGCGCGAGGGCAGCGCGCCCGTGGTGCCCATCTACCTGGACAGCCCGATGGCGATCCGCGCCACCGAGATCTACGGCAAGTATCCGGGTTCGATGGAGGGCGAGACGCGGCGCCTGCTGGAGAGCGGCGAGATGCGCCGCGACCTGCAGAACGTGCACCCGTGCATCACGCCCCAGCAGAGCCGCGAGCTGAACGACAGCTGGGATCCCGCCGTCGTGATCGCGGGCAGCGGCATGTGCGACGGCGGCCGGATCATGCACCACCTGCGGCACAACCTGTGGCGCCGCGGCGTGCAGGTGCTGCTGACGAGCTTCATGGCCGAGGGCACCCTGGGCCGCAAGCTGGTCGACGGCGCACCGAAGGTGCGGATCTTCCGCGAGGACATCGTGGTGCGGGCCGACGTGCACACGGTGAACGGCCTGAGCGCGCACGCGGGGCAGGGCGGCCTGCTGGCGTGGATCGAGCGCTGCGCGCGGGATGCCGCACCGCGGATCGCGCTCACGCACGGCGAAGTCCGGCAACGCGAGGCGCTGGCCGCGTGCCTGAAGTCGCGGTTCGGGATCGTCCCGGCGCTGCCCGAGCGGTACGAGGTGTTCGACCTCTGATCCGGGGCCGCGGGCGGGGGCGGTCGTCGCCGCAACCCCCGGGCGTGCATGGGCTTCCGGGCCGGGCGGCCGGGTCGCGGGGCTGCGTACCGGCCTGCATCCCATGGGCTCCCGGCTGCGTATGGGCAGGGGCAGCGGCCCGTGCCGCCGCCCCGGCGTCACCCCTGCCGATTGCTATGATCCGCGTCCTCGATTCGAGGAACCACACCTATGAAGTCCTCCCTCCTGCTTGCCGCCACCCTCGTCGCCACCTCCGTCCTGGCGGGCTGCTACAGCCCGCAGCCGACGGACGCCGAACTCCACGGCTACCAGGACCTCCCCAAGGAGGACTGGTACACGCTGAGCGACTCCAGCAGCGAGGTCAAGTCGCTGCCGGCGCCCCTGCGCACGGCCCTGGCGCGCCAGCGCCAGGAAGTCAGTTCCGAGCTGGCCTCGAGCAACGGCCTGAGCCAGGAGACCAAGAAGCGCATCAAGGACATGAACGAGAACTGCAATGCAGCGTTCCTGACCAGCGCGGACAACATCCTGTCCAACCCCACCCCGGACCTGAACGGCCAGTTCGAGAGCTGGGACAAGCGCCGCGTGAACGACTCGTTGATCTACAGCCAGAACCTGCGCGCGCTGGCCGACGAGTGGAGCCGCTTCTGGCTGATGGAGCGCCCGGGTGGCACGCCGTACGACACGGTCAACACCTCCGGCCGCTTCTGATCGCCGGACCACCTGCATACGACCACGCGGGCCCGCCGTTCCGGCGGGCCCGCTTCGTTCCACGGCCTCACGTCGGTTCGTCGGCGGCGTCGCCGGCCGCGGTGGGGCCGGGCTCCGGGTGGGTGGCGGCGCCGTTCGTCCGCACCGCCAGGTAGCCCGCGGCCTTGGCCGCGTGGTGGACCATCCGGTCCAGTTGCCGCAGCGCCTCGAGTTCCGCCAGCGCGTCCTCGGGCGTGACGGCGCCGGTCGCGGTGCTGGCCAGCGTCTCGGCACGGTCCAGCTTGCGTCGGGCGCCGATCGTGCGGCTGGCCGCGCGCAACGCGTCCGTGGGCGCGGCCCGTTCCGTGTCGGCAAGCCACGCGCCGAACGCCTGCAGCGCCTCGCGTGCCTCGGCGGTGGTCTGCGTCACCCGCGGCCGCAGCGCGGCCTCGCCGGCCAGCGCGGGGCGCAGGTGCTCGATGTCGCCGACCAGCCGCGTCAGGTGGTCCAGCGCGGCCACCGAATCGCGCTGCATGACCACGGTGCCCGCGTCGCCCTCGGGCACCTGGATCGCGCCCAGGAAGTCGCGCACCTCGGCCAGGTCCGCGACGGCGTCGTCCAGCAGCTCGGTCACGCGTGCGGCGGGGCTGCGCCCGATGGCGGCCACCGCGGCGGCCGCGACGGCCGCCCCCGCGTCGACGATCCCGCGGCGCGCGGTCGCCGCCGCCACGCTGGGCACCTCGAGCGCGCTTCGGTCCAGCTGCAGCGCCGGTGCGCGGCCGGGCGGGTCGGGCACCAGCCGCGCCAGCAGCCGGCCGATCCGCGCCGGCGCCGCCAGCACGATCGCCGCGCCCGTCAGCGTGAAGCCGGTGTGGAAGAGCGCGATCGCCACCGTGCGGCGGTCGGTGTGCGTCAGGTCCGCGATCGGGTCGGCCAAGCCCTTGGCCGCCGCGCGGAAGAGCGGGAACGCGGCCAGCGCGACCAGCGCCTGCACCAGCGCCGTCACCGTCCACGCGATCGCCACGCGCCGCGCGGATGGCCGCGCGCCCAGCGTCGCCACGATGCCCGTGCTCGTCGTGCCCACGGTGGCGCCCACCGTCACGATCGCCGCCTCGGTCCAGCCCAGCGCGCCGCCCGCCAGCGCCAGCATCGCCATCGCGATCGGCGCGGCGCTCGACTGCATCGCGATCGCCAGCAGCGTGCCGATCGCCAGGAGCCGTGCGGCGCCGCCCAGCCCGTCGGCCGTGGTGGATGACAGATCGAGCGCCATCGCCACCGGCCCGACGGTCTCGCGGATGAAGCCGATCGAGAGCAGCAGCACGGAGAGCCCCGCGAGCGCGGTGCCCGCCGGCCGCACGCTGCCGCGCCCCAGCGCGCGCATCAGCGCCCCGAGCGCCAGCAGCGGCATCAGCACGCTGACGACGCCCGGGCTCATGCCCAGCGTCGCGACGACCCACGTGGTGCTGCTGGTGCCCACCGTCGCCCCGACCACCAGCGGGATCGCCAGCGCCAGTGACAGCAGGCGCGCGGTGACGAAGCCCACCGTCGCCAGCACCGTGGCGCTCGAGGCCTGCGTCAGGACCGTCATCGCCGTGCCGGCGACGAAGCCCTGCAGCGGGTTCGCGGTGACGCGCTG
>CANHFL010000128.1 GCA_947459855.1 Planctomycetaceae bacterium
ATCCGCCGCCGATCTTCGCGAGGACCTCCGCATCGATCCCGAGGAACTCGCGCATGTGCTGCTCGTAGGTCTCCTGGTCCTTGTCGCGGCTGAAGTCGAGGCGCAGCTCGTTGATCACCTTCGTGCCCTGGCCGATCCACTGCTTCCAGGTCTCGGCCGAGATGTTCTCGAGGATCCACTGCCCCACCGGGCCCTTGAAGGGCGGCGCCGGCAGCTTGTTGCCCGGCCGGCCCGTGCGCTGGCAGATGAAGGCCCCGCTTGCCTTCAGGCGCTCGGCAGCCTCGTCCACCTCGGCGGCCAGCTTCGGCGGCTCGCGCCCGATCGACCGGAGCAGCTCGGCCATCGCGTTGCGCGGCATGAGGTCGCCCTTCTTCGCGGCCATCTCGTAGCCGCGCACCAGGACGTCCACCGCACGGTCAGCCCAACCGGCACCGATCAGCGCCTGGCCGGCCAGCTGGTACGCCTTGCTCATCTCGGGGACCAACTCGATGCAGCGCTCGAAGCTGCGTGCCGCCTCGGCATGCCGCCCGCCGTCGAGATACGCCTTCCCGAGCGAGAAGTGCGCCATCTCGTTGGTCGGGTCGGCCGACGCCATCTTCTCGAACTGCGCGATGCGGTCGACGGACTGCGGGGCTGCGTTGCTCATGATCCGCGGATGATAGGAGCGCCGGGCAGCGCCGACGCGGCACGGGCCGGCGTACGGCGGATCCAGTGCTTCCGGTGGTAGACCCACCACTCGACCACCAGCAGCACCAGGCTGCAGGCCAGCGCCCACGGCCACAGGTCGCTGAGCGCCGCCCCCCCGCCGCTGACGCCGCTCACCTGCTGGACGCCGATCGAGACCGACTCGGCCGCGCCGATGCGGCCCTCGCCGTCGGCCGGGTTCACGGCGTAGGTCCGCCGTTCCTCGCCGCGTTCGCCGGGCCAGCGGATGGCGTACGTGCCGGCGCGCTGCACCGGACCGAACGCCACGGCGCCGTCGCGCGGCGTGACCTCCTGCGTGCTGCCGTCGGGCAGGGTCACCGTGGCGGCACGCACGCCCGTGGCGACGCGCGCGGTCAGGACGTCACCGGGATGGTGCTCCTCCTGCGCGGCGGCCTGGTCCATCGCGCCCAGCCACTCGACCGCGTTCGCCATGAACGTCACGAACCCGCGCTGGAACGGCCAGTTGGAGTCCAGCGGGTCGAACGCCACCACGACCGCCGTGACCGGCCCCCGCCGGGCCAGCACGACGAGCGGCGTCTCGCCGGCCTCGACGATCGCCTCGGTGTCGGTGCCCGGCGCGATCGCGGTGGCGCGCGCCACGAACAGGTCGTCCAGGTTCACCGCGCGCAGCAGCGGGTGCTCGCGCCGCTCGGTGCGCACGCCCAGCTTCTCCTTGGTGGCGAACGGGTTGAGCCCGCTGACGCCCTTGGGCACGCCGAAGACCAGGTAGCGCCCCGCCGGCAGCGCGTCCGGCAGCGCACCGGCGGCGGCGACGACCACGTCGTACTGCTCGGCAGCCTTGACGCCGCCGGCCGCGAAGTCCGCCGCGCTGACGGCGACCGCCTTCTCGACGGGCAGCGCCGCCACCACGTCGCGCACCGCGAAGTCCAGCGCCCCCACCATCGCCACGCGCAGGCGCCGCGGCGCGCTGACGGCGACCGTCGCGACGTTGTCGGCCGGCAGCGCGTCGGCACGCACCACCTGCACGCCCACCGTGCCGGCGCGCGGCTGGACGAACGGCGGGAACGTGAAGCGCGCCGTCCCGGGGCGGTACTGCTTCTTCCCCTCGGCGACGGTCTCCGCCGCCGCCGGGATGCTCACCGGCTTGGGCGTGACCGAACGCCGCGTCCCGTCGACCAGCAGCTCGAGGTCGGTCTCGATCGGCTCGGGCGCATCGTTGCGAAGCGTGACGAAGACCTGCATCAGGCCGGGCTCGGTGGCGCTGCGCTCGGCCGAGATGCCCTCGATGCCCGCGTTCCGCGCGTCGGCACGGCCGGTCATGCGGTAGATCAGCTCCTCCCCGGGCCGGAGCGCGTCCTCGCCCAGGTCCGCGATCCGCCCGTCCGACCACAGCTCGAGCGCGGCGCCCATCGTCGGCTTCGCGTTCGGGTCGTCGGGGTTCGTGACGGTGGTGAACGCGCGCGCCAGCGCCAGCGCATCGCGCACGCGGCTCGCGCCATCGGTCGGCTGGATGCGGTCGATGGCGCGCAGGACGTCGGCCTTCGAGCGCGTGAAGGGCTGCAGCACCTCGGCGCTGTCGGCGAAGGCGACCACCATCACCTCGCCGGGCGCGGGCGCGAACAGGCCGACGTCGAAGAGCTTCGCCACGCGGTCCCGCGCCTGTTCCTTGGCGATCTCGAGGCGCGTGCGCCTGGCGTCCAGGTCGGTGGCGTTCATCGACCCGGAGCGGTCGACCAGGATCACCGTGCGCCCGCCGCCCGCGGCGCCCAGGTCCATGCGCGGCTGCATCAGCGCGAACGCCACGAAGGCGAGCAGCAGGAGCTGAAGCACCAGCAGCAGGCTTGGGCGCAGGCGCTGGAACGGCGTGTTCGCGCGCATGTCCTCGACGCTGCGCTTCCAGAGCAGCGTGGTCGGTACCGGCAGCGATCGCCGCCGCAGCTTCAGGAAATAGAGCGCCAGCAGCAGCGGCACCAGGATGCCCGCCACCAGCAGTCCGGTGAGCGGCGAGAGCAGCGTGAGAGCGGTGACGGCCGGGCTCATCGCACCAGCCCCCGCCGGCGCATCCACTCGAGCACGAGCGCGTCCATCTCGGTCGACGTGTCGACCACCAGGTGCATCATCGAGCGCCGGATGGCGAAGTCACGCAGCCCGGCGCACCAGGCGCCCAGGTTCGCGCGGTACTGCTCGACCAGCGCGGGGCTGGCGGTCACCTCGGCCTCGTCGCGGTCCTCGGCGTCCACCAGGCGGTAGTCGCCGGCCAGGCCGTGCGCGGCGGGATCCAGTTCCTGCGGGCACAGCGTCTGGATGCACCAGAGGTCGTAGCCGCGCCCGGCCACGTAGCGCAGGCCCTTCTCGTAGCCGTCCTTCAGCAGGAAGTCGCTCACCACGATCATCACGCCCCGCCCCTGCCGCGAGAGCGCCAGCGTCTTCATCGATTCCTCGAACGTGTCGGCACCGCCCGGCTCGAGGTCCAGCAACCACTTCCCCATCTCGCTCGCCTTGCGGCGGCCGCGCAGGTTGTTCAGACGCCGCAGACCGCCCGCGCCGCCGAACGCGGCCAGCGAGACGCGGTGGTGGTTCACCAGGCCGATGTAGCCCAGCGTCATCGCCAGGCGCTGCGCGAAGAGCAGCTTGGAGGGGTCGCCCCAGTCCATCGAGCCGCTGGTGTCGACCGCGATCACCAGCGAGAGGTCCTCCTCCTCCAGGAAGATCTTCAGGAACAGGCGGTCCAGGCGCCCGAAGATGTTCCAGTCGACGAAGCGCAGGTCGTCGCCGTGCACGTACGGGCGGAAGTCGGCGAACTCGACGCTCTGGCCGCGGCGCTTCGAGCGCCGCTCGCCCTGCAGCTTGCCGCTGAAGATCTTGCGGCTGACGATGTCCAGCTGCCCGATCTTCGCGAGCAGCGCGTTGCCGACAAGTTCGTCGACGCGCGTGGGGCGCTTCGGCTTCGGCTGGTCCTGGAAGTAGGTGCTCACGCGGCGCCGCCCTTCGCAGCCGCGCCGGCCGCCGCTGCGGCGTCCTCGGCCGCCTCGCGCGGCAGTCGCTGCAGGATGCCGGCGACGATCCGGTCCGCGTCCAGCCCGTCGGCCTCGGCCTCGAAGCTGGGCGCGATGCGGTGGCGCAGCGCGGCGGGCGCCACGGCGTGCACGTCCGCGATCGAGAGGTGGTAGCGCCCGTCGAGGAGCGCGCGCACCTTGCCCGCCGAGACGATCGCCTGCGCCGCGCGCGGCGACGCGCCGACGGCGATCTCGCGGGCCGCGTTCGCGTCGGCCCAATCGCCGCCGGGGTGCGTCGCCAGGATCAGCCGGATGACGTAGTCCTGCACGGGGTCGGCCACCACGATCCGCCGTGCCAGCCGCTGCGCCTGCAGGATGCGCTCCGCGTCCAGCACGGCCGCGACCTCGGGCTCCTTCTGCACCGTCGTCCGGCGCAGGATCTCGTGCAGGTCGGCGCGCTGCACCGGCGGCACCTGCACCTTCAGCAGGAAGCGGTCGAGCTGCGCCTCGGGCAGCGGGTACGTGCCCTCCTGCTCGATCGGGTTCTGCGTGGCCAGCACCAGGAACGGCGCCTGCAGGCGGTGCGTCGTGCCGCCCACGGTGACCGCGCGCTCCTGCATCGCCTCGAGCAGCGCGGACTGGCTCTTGGGCGTGGCGCGGTTGATCTCGTCGGCCAGCAGGATCTGCGTGAAGATCGGCCCCGGGCGGAACTGCAGCGCGCGGTGCCCGGCACCGTCGTCCACCAGGATCTGGGTGCCCACGATGTCCGCCGGCATCAGGTCCGGCGTGAACTGGATGCGCGCGAAGTCCAGGTGGAACGCGTCGCCAAGCGAACGGACGAGAAGCGTCTTGCCAAGGCCCGGTACGCCCTCCAGCAGCACGTGTCCGCCGGCGAAGAGCGCCCACAGCACCTGCTCCACCACGTCCGACTGGCCCACCAGCCGGCGGCCGACTTCGGCGCGAAGGCGCGTGGCCACCGCGCGGAACGCGGCGCAGCGCTCGCGCGCGGTGCGTTCGTCGTCGATGCCAGCGTCGAAGGGCGGCAGCGCGGCGATCTCGGCGGGGAGCCGCGTCATGCGTCGCCGCCTTCGCGGTCGTCGCCGCGGGCGCGGCGCCGGGCTGCGCGCAGGCGGGCCAGCGCGTCATCCTGCTCGCCGGGCGCACCGGCGGCCGGGGGCTGCGGCTTCGTCGGCGACGCGCCCGACGGCTTGCCCGAATCGGCGGCCAGG
>CANHFL010000129.1 GCA_947459855.1 Planctomycetaceae bacterium
CGCTCACGCGCACGCAGACGCTCTCGCTGAACGGCGAGCTGCAGTGGACGCAGGCCGACCCGGCCGGGCTCGCGGTGCCGCCGTCCGACGGCGTGATCACGTTCTTCGCGGACGATGCCGTGACGAGCTACCAGGAGACCCTCTCGGGAAGCGTGGGATGGATCCGGGTCTCGACGACCGGCGCCAAGTGAGCGACGGTCGAACCACGTACGGTTCCCGCGCTGCGCGGCCCGCACGCCGACCGCGGCGCGTGTAGAACCTTGTCCATGATCCGCACCTCCTGCGTCGCCGCCCTCGTGTCCGCCTCGCTCGCCGTCCTCGGCGCCGCCGTCCCCGCCGCCATGGCGCAGGCGCCCGCCGCGCCCGCCGCCGCGCAGCCCGCGTGGCCGGCGGACCAGGCCGGGCTCGACGCGCTGGGCTCCAAGCTCGTCGACGGCTGGATGAAGGCCGTGGTCGCGAAGGATGCCGCCGCGCTCGAGGCCCAGATGCAGCCGTGCTTCCAGCGCGTCAGCTTCGAGGGCGCATTCGACCGCGCCGGCGAGATCGCCGCGATCCGGAAGCTGGACCCGAAGGACTCGAAGATCAGCGACGTGCACGCCACGCGCGCGGGCGATGCGCTGGTCGTCACCTGCCAGGTGGCGGTGTCCGAGACCGCGGGCGGCTCGAAGCTCCCCGGCAAGGCCTCGCCGCGCCTCGGCGTCTGGACCTGGTCGGACGGCGCGTGGAAGCTGGCCGCGTGGGCGTCGCTCAACATGCCCGAGAAGCGCCCCGCCCCCGGTGCGCCGGCGTTCGCGGCCGACGCAGCCGCCACGACCGACGGCAGCGCGATGCTGGCGCGTTACCTGGGCGAGCAGCGCAACAAGGACTACAAGGCCTTCGACGCGATGATGGACGACGCGCTGCAGGTCATCAACTTCAAGGGCCAGAAGCTGAAGGCCGACATCGCCAAGGGCGCCGAATACGCCACCGTCAGCGACCCGGTGATCGCCGATGCCCGCGGCACCCGCTGCGGCACGCTGACCATCGTCACCTGCAACCTGGCGATGAGCCAGAAGATCGGCTTCACGTCGCTGCCCGCGGATCCCGCGCCCTACCTGGCCGTGTTCCAGGGAAGCGGCGACGCCGCGAAGGCGATCGCGCTGGCGAACACGAACAAGCCCAAGTGAAGCCGCGCACCGGCGCGCGTCACCACATCACCTGCACCTGCGCCACCAGGCTCGCGTTGTTCGCCTGCGCGGACATGCCCAGTCCGCCCGAGAGCTGCCCGATGCCGTTGACGTCGCCCGATCCGAAGGGCACGAACGCCTTCGCGGTGAGCTTGAGGCGGTTGCCGTCAACGTAGTAGTTGATGCCCGCCTGCGCGATCCACGGGACGTTGGACGTGCCCATCCAGCAGCCCTGAACGAACGTCTCCAGCTTCGGGAGCGCGAACCAGGAGACCTGGAACGCAGCCCCCGTCGACCAGCCAAGCTCCGGCGCGCCGGGCGCGTCGCGCATCCACACGCCCTGCGCCTCCAACGCGAACCCGCCGAACCGCGCCACGACGTCGGCCGTCACGCCCTGGATGCTCGGCGTCGGGGGCGAGGACGGGTTCTCCGCGCGGCCGTTGCTCATCGCGCCAGCCACGCCGATCACCACGTTCGGCTCGGTGTCCGGGAAGCTGGTCTCGACCTCCAGGTCGTCCCATGCGACGTTCCCGAACTTCAGTTCGGCACGGCCTGCGACGGCGAAGGAGAGGTTCGTTGGCGCATTCCACCGGCTCTCCTGGTCTCCGAGCTGGCTGAAGACGCCTCCCCGGACACGCGTCGCCTCGGCCCGCCGCTCCAGGGTCACGCCCGGATTGCGACCGATGCCGAAGCGGTAGTTGAAGATCGAGTAATCACCGGCCGTCAGGCTGCATCCCTCCAGGTAGTCGGTCTGCAGGTCCCAGGGCACGTTCTGGTTCCCCGCCATCACCGACCATCCGCCTCCGAGGTCCTTCGCCACCCAGGCGTAGACCGGCGTCAGCGTCCCGACGGCCGACGACCAGCGGTCGGGCTGCGAGTCGTACTGCGGCATCAGCAGGTACGAGATCGTGGGATCGAACACCGTGCCCGCGAAGATCAGGTTGATGCGGCGGTTCTCGAAGCCCCAGCGCGTCTGCTCGTCGACCGACGAATTCGACGGACCGCTCGCATCGGCGTACACGAATCGCGACACGTTGGTGACCGCGAACAGCAGCGTCCAGCCGCCGTCGTCGCTGATGATCCGCTTGCCTCCGCCGTAGGGGCTGTGCCAGAGCGGCGTCCGCGCGGCGCCCGGCGCGCCCTGCGCCCACTGGACGCGGGTCGAGGTGTCGGCCAGGATGTCGGCGGCGATGGCGCGCACCTGCCCGGCGCGCGCCGCGTCGGTCCATCGGTCGTCCTGCGCGCGGCGGATCTCCGCCACCTGCGCCCGCAGGTCGGACAGCTCGCGCTGCAGGTCCACCGGCGGCAGTTCCTGCGGAATCAGCATGCGCTCACGCCTGCTTGGTGCCCTTCGGCGCGCCCGCGATCTTCCGCAGCTCCGCCACGGCTGGGTCGACGAGCTTCTTGCCACGCAGCTGCAGCTCTTCCTTGCCCTCGAAGGCCTTCAGCATCTGGGAGGCCCACATCTCGCGGGCGGCCTTCTCCTTGATCGTCTTGGCCCACGCGCGCACCTGCCCGGCGAAGCGGTCGGACGCCTTGCGGTCCTTCGTGCGGTCCGGCGACGCCAGGTAGTCCTGCGCGGCCTTCACGCTGCTCTCCACGAAGCCGTCCTCGCCCGAGATCCCGCGCCAGCAGCGCGCGAGCAGCGGCGCATTCGTGCAGCCCTGGCGCGTCAGGTCGGCCAGCAGCGCGGAAGCGTCCTTCGAGTCCGCCGGTGCCGGCAGCGCCGCCACGCGCGCGTGCGCCAGGTCGCGCACCGTGTCGCGGTAGAGCTTCCGGTCGGCCGGCAGCTTCGCCTTGTCCATCGCCGCATTGAACGCGTCGACCATGGCCACCGCCGCCTTCGGATCCGGCGCGTCGCCGATCGCGGCCTCCACGACCGCCATCGCGTACGGGTTGCGCGACACACCCTCGGCCATGAACTTCGCGGCGTCCTTCGCGCGCTGGTCCGCGGGCATCGCGTCCCACGCGCGGCGCATGACGAGCGTGTCGATGAACGAGTCCACGCCCGCGTCGACGCCCCACGCCACCGTCTGGTGGAAGATCATGGGCCGCCGGCCGCCCCGGTCGTCGTAGTTCCAGCCGGCGTGGACGTTCGTCACCTCGTCGCCGCCGGTCGCGTACTGGCCGCCCTTGCAGCGGTACCGGCCCGTCTTCGCGTCGAAGTCCATCTGCACCATCGCGCAGTGCCCGGGCTGTCCGGCGGTCGAGGCCGGCACGCCCAGGATGCGCTCGGTGCGGGCGCCGATGTTTCCCATCGTGCCGCAGACGCCGCCGTCCTTCCACATCATCTGGATGCTGCCGTAGCTGAAGCCGAACGGGCTCAGGCGGCGCGCGCTCTGCATGTCGAACTGCTGCGCGATGTCGCCGATGTACTCGCCGTACGTGCGCGCCTCCCCGGTGTCCACGAACTTCCGCCAGATCTCCTCGCGCTCGCGCAGGGGCTGATCGTCGGCGGCCAGCATCAGGAGCACCGGCCACGGCGCGTTCAGCGGGAACCGCGGCCAGTTGCGCGCGGCGCGTACGTCGGCGGGGAAGTCCCAGCGGTCGTTGCGCACGAACCACGCCATGCTCTCGGCGGGCGTCGGCGCGGCGTCGCGCTCGGCCGGCATGCGGCCCTTCGCGCGGTACGCGGCATGGAACAGCTCGTGCGCGGCGGCGACCCGCTTGCGCAGCTCGGCGTCGTGCACGGCGTCCGTCGAGTTCCACTTCACCGCGCCCTCGCCGCAATCCAGGCGCACGTCCTGGCCGTGCGCCTGCATGTAGGCGTTGAACTCGGCCTGCAGCGCGCGCGAAGCGATCACGTCCGCCGCAACCAGCGCGCGCATGACCTTCCGCTTCACCTGCACCGCCTTGCCGCGCGGCTTCGCGACGCCCTTGTCGTCGTACTCCAGGGGCGGCAGCTCCTCGGCGGTGACCTCGACCTCGATCGGCGCGTGGTCCTCCAGGAAGTTCACGACGTGGTCGTCGCGGTCAAGCGGCCGGTCCTTCGCGTGGGTGTCCACCGCCACGCGCGGGTCACCGGGGATCGCCAGCACCAGCGGCTTGCGCGGGCCGACGTCCGGCAGCGCGTCCGGCGCGGCCGCGCCGTCGGCGTCGTTCCATCCGCCCGCCTTGGGCCCGCGCTTCATGTACGAGTCCTGGATCGCGAACGCCAGCGCCAGCTGCGGGTACTCCTTCCGGACCATCTGCGTGCCCAGGTCGATCTCCAGCGACCGCAGCCCGAGCAGGACCGGCAGCGGATCCCTGCGGCACCCGTACACCGATGCACGGATCACCGGGTCGCCGTCGATCCATGCAAGGAAGTCCGAGGGGAGCTTGATGCCCTTCGCCGCGCACGCGTCCAGGGTGCGCTTGCGCGCGGCATTCACGTGCTGGTCGATCCGTGAATCCCATGCGCCGGTCCCGGCGGCCGCCGGTGCAGCCCCCCACGCCACGGGGCGCGGTGCCACGGCCATCCAACCCGCGGCCACGAGCGATGCGACGGCGACGACGGAACACGCACGGAGCAGGCGGGGAGCGTTCATGCGCCGCCGATGGTAGGGCAGCGCGCTCCCTTGACGAAGCGCCGCCGGGCGTCGCTAGCATCCGGCGCATGACGCTTTCCCGTCCCTCGCTGGTCCTGTTCGCCTCGCTGCCGCTCGCCGCGGTCATCGCCGCCGCCGGCTGCCACGGCCGCGTCGCCACGGCCGTGGTCACCCACCGGGTGATGAACGAGCAGAAGC
>CANHFL010000130.1 GCA_947459855.1 Planctomycetaceae bacterium
GAGGACGGCGTCGGACGGGGTGACGATGGCACACTGGAAGGGCATCGGGATCTCCTTCGAAGGGAGGGGATGGTAGCGGAACCGGGCTGGGGCAGGCCGGGCGGCGTGGCCCGCGCGCAACCGCGGGGTTTATCGTGCCCCGCCCAGCAGGCCGGCGCGGCGCGCGAGCTCGGAGTTTCGGAACGCGGGCTCCTCGGTGACCTCGCGCTCGATGAAGGGCGCCAGCCAGGCGGGGATCGCCAGCGGCGCGTCGGGGCTGGGCAGTTCGCACTCGGCCAGCGCGACGGGCAGTGTGAGGAAGCGGTCGACCTCCCAGGTGTGGTCGCCCTCGGCGATGCGCGTGCGGATCTTCGAGAGCCGGCGCCCCGCGGTGCGCGGCCACTCGCGTGCGAAGGTCGCGGCGTCGATCGTGCGCTCGACTTCCTCGCGCACCAGTCCCAGGCCGCGCTTCAGCGTGTGGACGTGCTCGACGCGGCCGTCGGCGTGCTCGACGCGGCGCAGGCGGCCCTCGAGCTGCGTGGGGTCCGTGCCCGCGGCCGCCGGCAGGTAGCCCTGCTCGATGCGCCAGACCTCGCCCGCGGGAAGCGGGTCGGGCACCGCGCGCAGCAGGAAGACGCGCTCGATCTCAGCGGGCACGCGCCGCCCCCTGGGGCAACGCCAGGCGCTCGGCCCACTGCGCCACCAGGTTGGGGTAGGCGAACTTCAAGCTGACGTTCGCGCGCACCTGCTGCTCGAAGTCGCGCAGCGCGTCGGTGACCGCCAGCCAGCGCTCGGCGGCGGCAGGGTCGTCGGCGTGGCGCGCCAGCGCGGCGCGGATGCGCAGGCCCAGCAGCTGGGCCAGCAGGCGCGTGGCCAGGCGGTTCGCGGCCTCCTTGGAGGCGCTGTCGTCCTTGTCCACCACGCCCTTGGCGAAGGCGTCGGCCATCTCGGCCATGCGGTCGCCCAGTCCGGCGGGGTAGCCACCGTTCTCCAGCTGGTCCAACGCGGGTGCCAGCTCGCGGTTCCATTCCGCGATGCCGTGCTCCGCGGCCATCAGTGCCATGCCCGGCGACCCGGCGGCGAACGCCTCGAGGAACGCGCGGTCGGCGGCGTCGACCTTCGGGCCCTCGCGCTCCCACCAGGTGCGCATCGCGTCGGCGCCCAGCGGGCCGAACGCCACGCGCTGGCAGCGGCTGCGGATCGTGGGCAGCAGGCGGTCCTCCTGCTGCGTCACCAGAACGATCGTGGTGCCGGCGGGCGGTTCCTCCAGCGTCTTCAGCATCGCGTTCTGGCCGTCGGCGTCAAGCAGCTCGGCCTCGTCGACGATGAAGACCTTGCCGTGGCCCAGCGACGCCGTGCGGAAGACCGCGCTCTCGTGGTGGCGGCCGTCGCCCGCGATGCCGCCCAGCATGCGCTCGCGCAGCAGGTCCAGCGGGATGTTCATCTGCTTGCGGTCGCGCAGCTCGCGGCTCTCGCTGATCGCGGCCAGCTCCTTGCGGACCACGTGGAAGTCGGGGTGCGTGCCGGCCTCGATGAGCCGCGCGACGCGCGTGCCCGCGGGCGGCGCGAAGCGTGCGCGCGCGTCCGCGCCGGCCTCGGGGTCCAGCAGCAGCTGCGCGAACGCCTTCGCGGCGCGGAACTTCCCGACGCCCACGGGGCCGTGGAGGATCCACGCGTGGTGCACGTGGCCGCTGGCCAGCGCACGCGAGAGCGCGGCGACGGCCAGCGGTTGGCCCAGGATTTCGGCAGTGCTGCTCACGGGGCGCCAAGTGTACGAGCGCCCGGCGCGGCAGTGACCCGGCTCACGCCTTCGGGACCTCGACGAGCCGCGGCGCCTGCGGGTAGGTCTTGCCATTCGGGTTCTTCGGGTCCACGGGGATCAGCACTTCCTCGCCGTTGACCAGGCTCTTCGGGAACTTGCGCGCCACCGCCTCGACCTCCGGCGAATAGAGCGTGCTGCGCGAGTCGTAGGCATCCTTGCCGAACACGCCCACGGTCACGATGCTGATCAGCGTGTCGTAGTCGTGGAAGTAGTACGCCTCGTGGCCCTGCGCACGGAGCTGCGCGCAATAGCCCTCGGCCGCGCGCTTCACCTCGCGCATGGGCATCTCCTGCTCCTTCATGTCGGAGCCGATCCAGGCGGCCACCTGCAGCGAGTACAGCACGCCCTTCGGGGCCTGCGCGCGCACGGTGCGCAGGTCGTGCGGCCCCGGCGGGGCGTTGTCGGGCGCGGCGCCGACGCGCGTGAGCATCGCACGGCCGAAGACGCGCTGGCCGTCCTGCTGGATGCCGTGAACCAGGTCGATCGCGGCCTTCGCGCCCGGGTCCTTGTCGCGGGTTCCCTCGAAGCGCCCGTACAGGACGACGCTGCCGCGCGTGGTGGTGCGAACGAACGCGCCCTTGAGCATGGGGTAGCGGCGCACGATCTGGTCGCAGGCGCCCATCGCGTTGGCGCGGTGGTCCTCGCCGGAGAACGAAGCCAGCAGCACCGACCACGTGGGCTTGTCGTCGTCGGACGCGGAGGCGCGCTGCTGCGCCCGCGAACCGGGGACGCGTGGCTGCGACTGGCCCGCGGACGGACTGGCCACCTCGGCACGCGCGCGGGCACGGCCGGGGACACGGTCCGCGCCGACGTTGCCGTCGACCTCGTCGCCGGGGTTCATCAGGCCGGCGGTGGCGTCGTCCGCGGGGGCTGCGGGCGCGGCCGGTGCGGCCTTGGCGGTCGTCGCGGCCGGCGCCGCGGGTCGGCCGGCCTGCAGGCGTTGCGGTGCCGGGCGGCCGGAGGCCCCCTGCGGGTCCCCGGCGGCGAGCTTCGACTTGGTGTCCTGGGGCGGCGTTGCCGCGGGCTGGCTGTCGCACCCCTGCAGCGCCAAGGCAGCCAGGGCCAGCACCGCGGTGGCGGCGTCGGCGCCGGGCGACCTGCGGGCGGCCGACGTGCGGAGGGCCCGCGCGACGGCGCGGCTCACGGGATCGGTGGATCTCTTATTGGTCTTCACGGGAACCGGGGGTACGCTTGAGCAGTCCTCAAGGTTTTCCGGCGGTTTCGACGATACCACAGGCTGCGACGGCGACGTTCGCCGGACGGACGGCCCCTGGATGGAACCACGGGTGGCCAAGTGCGGAGGCTCGGTCGAACGGACTGGACCGTGACTCCCGTAGGAGCAGCGTATGAACGACATCGGACAGGTTGGACTCACCCACGGGCTCGGCGCGATGAACGCCGCGCAGCGCGTGCAGGAAGCCGCCGCCGCATATCGCGCCAACGCCCAGTCCGAGGTCGCCGCATCGGCGCCGCGCTGGGCCGAGGGCCGCGACCGCGTGGAACTCTCGGAGCACGCCCGGCACCTGGAGGCCATCCGCGCGATGCCCGACGTGCGCGCGGCGCGCATCGAGGCCATCAAGCAGGCCATCGCGGGCGGCACGTACGAGTCGCCCGAAAAGCTGCAGTCGGCCATCGACGGGTTGCTCCGCGATCTCCGCGCCTGACCCGCGCGTGACGGGCCGTTTGCGTGTGAAATGCACGCATGGCCAGCCACCAGCGAACCACACGAACCCCCCGCGCCGCGTGCCACGTGCACGCGGCGCGTTGCTTTGCGGCGTTGATCTCCGGCGCTGTCGCCGCGGCATCCTCCGCCGCGCAGGAACCGCCGCCGGCGGCGATGCGCGAGTCCGACGTACGCCGCGACGCGATCGTGGACGTCACGCTGGTGCCGCGCCCCGGCACGCGCGTGGAGCACGCCACCGTCGTGATGCGCGACGGGTGGATCGAGGCCGCTGGTCCGATGGACGCGGTCAAGGTGCCCGCCGGCACCACGGTGCACGACGGGCGCGGCATGGTCGCGTACCCGGGATTCATCGACGCGTGCGTGCGCCTGGACAGCGCGGCCGCCGCGCGCGCGGTGGGCGCGCAGGCCGGCGCGCACTGGAACGTGCGTGTCACGCCGCAGGTGCGCGCGGCCGACCTGGCCACGCCGGCGCCCGAGCTGCGCAAGGAGCTGCGCGCGCTGGGATTCACGGCGGCGGCGTTCTTCCCTTCTGCCGGGATCTTCCGCGGCAGCGGGCAGGTCGCGCTGCTGGGCGACGAGCCGCGCACCGCACGCACGGTGCTCGCCGACGCGGGCACGGCGGTCGCGTTCGAGCACGCGGGCGAGGACGACTGGGACCGCGCCACGTACCCGGGCGCGCTGATCGGCGCGATCGCGCTGGTGCGGCAGACGTTCGCGGATGCCGCGTGGCACGCGGCGTGCACGGACGTGTGGCGCGCCCACCCCGAGGGCAACCGGCCGCCCGAGACGGCGACCGCGCTCGACGCGCTGGCGAACACGGTGCGCGGCAAGGGCCGGGCGTGGTTCGACGCCACCGACGAGAAGATGCTTGGCCGCGCGGCGAAGGTCGCGGCGGAGTTCACGCTGGACGCCGGCTACGTCGGGAGCGGCCGGGAGTACCGGCGACTGGACGATGTTCGTGCGCTGGGACGCCCGCTGGTGGTGCCGTTCGACTTCCCGAAGGCGCCCGACGTCGCCACGCCGTGGGCCGTCGACGATGTTCCGCTGCGCGACCTGGAGCACTGGGCGCTGGCGCCCACGAACCTGGCGCAGCTCCTGCGCGCTGGCGTGCCGGCCGCTGCAAGCACCGTGCGGCTGAAGGACAGGGGCGCGTTCACCAAGGCCGCGGAGCGCGCGGTGCAGTGCGGCACCACGCCCGACGAACTGCTGGCCGCGCTCACGGTCAACCCGGCGGCGGCGCTCGGGATCGGGGCGATCGCGGGCACCGTCGAGCCCGGCCGCCTTGCGAACCTGGTGGTCGCCGAGGGGCCGCTCTTCGGCAAGGACTTCAAGGTGCGCGCGGTGTGGGTGGCGGGGGTGCGGCACGACGTCGACGTCCGCAGCCGCTTCCCGCTGCGCGGGAC
>CANHFL010000131.1 GCA_947459855.1 Planctomycetaceae bacterium
ACGCCGCCAGCGTCGACAGCGCCACCGCCGCGCAGGCTGAGCGCACCAGGCGGGTCAGCCGCACCGCGTCAGTTCCCCACGCCGATCTGCGCGTCCAGCCACGCCGGCACCGCGTCGATCGAGAGCTTCTCCTGCTGCTGCGTGTCGCGGTGGCGGACGGTGACGGTCTGCGCGGTCAGCGTCTCGCTGTCGATCGTGATGCAGTACGGCGTGCCGGCCTCGTCCATGCGGGCGTAGCGCTTGCCGATCGACTGCTTCTCGTCGAACTCGACGACGTGCTTCTTCCGCAGCTCGCGGAAGAGCCTCTCGCCGACCTCGGGCATGCCTTCCTTGTTCACCAGCGGGAAGACCCCGGCCTTCACCGGCGCCATGCGCGGATGGAACTTCATGAAGACGCCGCTCGGGCGGCTCGGGTCCGGCGTGTAGGCCTCGCAGATGAGCGCCAGCGTGCCGCGGTCGGCGCCGGCGGACGGCTCGATCACGTGCGGGAAGTAGCGCTCGTTCTTCGCCTGGTCGAAGTACTTCGCCTTGTCGTTCTTGCCGCTGTGCGTGGCGTGCGCGCGCAGGTCGAAGTCGGCGCGGTGCGCCACGCCCTCCAGTTCGCCGAAGCCCGGCGCCGTGAAGGGGAAGCGGTACTCGATGTCGCTGGTGCCGGCGCCTTCCTTGGCGTAGTGGGCCAGCTCGTCGCGGTCGTGCTCGCGCAGCTGCAGGTTGCTGCTGGTGAGGCCGATCGACTGCCACCACGCGAAGCGCCAGTCGCGCCACCAGCGGTACCACTCGTTCGCCTCGCTCGGGTGGATGAAGAACTCGATCTCCATCTGCTCGAACTCGCGGCTGCGGAACGTGAAGTTGCGCGGCGTGACCTCGTTGCGGAACGCCTTGCCGACCTGCGCGATGCCGAAGGGCACCTTCACGCGCGTGGAGTCGACGACGTTCTGGAAGTTGACGAAGATGCCCTGCGCGGTCTCGGGACGGAGGTAGGCCTTCGAGTCCTCGTCGCGGACGGCGCCGCAGTGGGTCTCGAACATCAGGTTGAACATCCGCGGCTCGGTCAGGCTGCCGGGCTCGGGGGCGTCGGGGCCGACGGTGCGCGCACGCTCCTCGGCCGAGATCGCGGTGAAGGGGCGAAGGACATGGCGCGCCGGGTCCGGGGCGTCGACCTTCTCGTACTTGCAGAGCGCCTTCATCGCCTTCGTGCGGGCGGCATCGTCGCCCTCGACGAACGCCCACAGGCGCGCGCCCGGCGCGACGGCGCCCAGCACCACCAGGTGGTCGGCACGGTAGCGGGCCTTGCTGGCGCGGCAGTCCACCATCGGGTCGTTGAAGCCGCCCACGTGGCCGGACGCGACCCAGACCTTGGGGTTCATGATGATGGTGCAGTCCAGGCCGACGATGTCCACGGGCTGGCCGAACGGCCCGATCAGTTCCCGCTGCACCACGTCCTGCCACCAGGCGTTCTTCAGGTTGCGCTTGAGCTCGGTCCCGAGGGGGCCGTAATCCCAGAAGCCGTTGATGCCGCCGTAGATCTCGGAGGACTGGAAGACGAACCCGCGGCGCCGGCAGAGGGCGACGATCTGGTCCATGCTCTTGGCGGCGGGGGTCCCGTTGTCGGTGGCTTCGGACATAGGTCGGGGATTGTAGGGAAACGCCGCCCGCGGAGGGCTAGCATCGGCGCCCCCAATGGCCACCCGCACCGCCCGCCGGACCGCCCGAACCCGCACCCGCCAGCGCGCCATCACGCCCGAGGACCTGCTGTGCCTGGTCGGCGTGGGCGATGCGCAGATGAGCCCCGACGGTTCGCACGTGCTCTTCGTGCGCAAGGTGGTGAACGAGCGCAACGCATACGAGACGTCGCTGTGGGTGGCCGACGCGGCCGCGCGCCGGACGCCGCACGCGCTCACGAAGGGTCCGAAGGACTCGCACGCCAGGTGGAGCCCGGACGGCACGCAGGTGGCGTTCATCCGCGCCGAGGCGAACAAGGCCCCCGCGCTGATGGTGGTGCCCGCGAAGGGCGGCGCGCCGCGCGTGGTGTCGGCGATGCCGCACGGCACGATCCGTGACCTGGCGTGGAGCCCGTGCGGCACGCGCATCGCGTTCAGCTTCCGCGCCACCGCGGCCGAGTGGACGCCGGAAGCCGCCGACGCACGGCGCCTGAGCGGCGCGTCGACGCCGCCGCGTGCGATCGACGACATGTGGTATCGGCTGGACGGCGACGGCTACTTCGGCGCGCAGCGGTTCGCGCTGTACGTGGTCTCCGTGGGCGGCGGCACCGGCAAGGCGGGCGCCCGCAAGGCGCGCGGCGCGAAGGCGAAGGCCGATGCCGCGAAGCCCGAGTGCGTCTTCGACCGCGACACGCTGGGCACGTTCACCTACGACTGGGCGCCGGACGGCAGCGCGATCGTGATCGCCGCGAACACCGACCCGCGGGCACTCTGGAAGCCCGAGGAAACGGGCCTCTACGTGCTGACGCTGGGCGCGCCCGGCAAGCACCGATTCGGCCGCCTGGTGGGCCTGCCCGCCGGCCCCAAGAGCCACCCGCGCTGGAGCCCGGACGGCCTGCACATCGCCTACTCGGGCCGCGTGGGCAAGGACAGCGCGTACAGCACCGCGAACCTCGAACTCTTCGTGCACGACCTGGCCGCGCGCCGCGCGCGCAGCCTGACCGCCGGCACCGACGCATGCCTGATGGCCGCGACGCTCACCGACACTGGCGACGCGTCGTTCGAGCCGCAGCTGCGCTGGCTGCCGGACGGCAGCGCGATCTTCTTTCGGGTGGGCTGGCACGGCGGCGGCCTCATCGCGAGCATGGGCCTCGATGGCGGCCCGATCGCGTTCCACAGCGAGCCCGGCGAAGAGGCCTCGCTCGGCTCGTTCAGTGCCGACGGCTGGCGCCTGGCATGCATCCGCAGCACGCCGACGCAGCCGGGCGAGGTGCACGTGGCCGAGGTGCAGGGTGCGCTGTTCCCGATGCGCCGCGTGACCGGCTTCAACGACGCGCTGGTGGCCGAGCTGCGCCTGACCGAGCCCGAGGAGCGCTGGGTGAAGGCGAAGGACGGCCACCCGGTGCAGTGCTGGGTGATGCGGCCGCAGGGCGCGCGCGGCCGGCTGCCTGCGATCCTGCAGGTGCACGGCGGCCCGCACGCGCAGTACGGGCTCACCTTCTTCCACGAGTTCCAGCTGCTCTGCGCGCAGGGCTACGAGGTGTGGTTCTCCAACCCGCGCGGCAGCAAGGGCTACGGCGAGCGCCACACCGCGGCGATCCGCGGCGCATGGGGCACGAAGGACTGGGTGGACGTGCAGGCGGTGCTGAAGGCGATGCGCGCGTCGAAGGGCGTGGACCGCCAGCGCATCGGCATCATGGGCGGCAGCTACGGCGGCTACATGGCCAACTGGGCCGTCGCGCACGACCACGGCTTCCGCGCCGCGATCACCGATCGTTGCGTCAGCAACCTCATCAGCCACGCCGGCAACAGCGACCACCCCGAGGTGCCGGACCGCTACTGGAAGGGCGCGGTGTGGGACCGCCCCGAAGCGCTCTGGAAGGCGAGCCCCATCGCCCACTTCAAGGGCGTGCGCACGCCGATGCTGATCATCCACTCCGAGGGCGACCTGCGCTGCAACGTCGAGCAGGGCGAGCAGGTCTACACCGCGCTCTGCACCCAGGGCGTGCCGGCCCGGTTCGTGCGCTACCCGCGCGAATCGAGCCACGGCATGAGCCGCATGGGCCCGCCGGACCTGCGGATCCACCGGCTGCGCGAGATCGTGGCGTGGTGGGGCAAGTGGATGGCCTGAGCCGCTCGCGCGTCGCGCGCATCGAACGCCCTATCATCCCGGAATGCCCGACCCACGCCCCACCCCCGAGCAGGCGATGCACCACGTGCACGAGCTCCTCCGCTTCATCGGCGAGGATCCCGCGCGCGAAGGCCTGCTGGACACCCCGAAGCGCGTCGTTAAGGCGATGCATGAGCATTTCTGGGGCTACGGCGCCGACCCGATCGAGCCGCTCTCGCGGACCTTCAGCGAGGTCGAGGGCTACGACGAGCTGGTCCTTCTCTCGAACATCCAGGTGCACAGCCACTGCGAGCACCACATGGTGCCGTTCGTGGGAGTGGCGCACGTGGGGTACATCCCGAACGGGCGCGTGGTCGGGCTCTCGAAGCTGGCGCGCGTGGTCGACATCTACTCCAAGCGCCTGCAGGTGCAGGAGAAGCTGACGGCGCAGATCGCCGGCGCGATCCACGACACGCTGAAGCCGCACGCGGTGGGCGTGGTGGTGCAGGCGCGGCACTTCTGCATGTGCTACCGCGGCGTGCAGCAGCCGAACGCGATCACGACGACCAGCAAGCTCTACGGCACGTTCCTCTCGAACGCCGCCGCGCGCGCCGAGTTCTTCCAGCTGATCGGCGCCTCGAAGCCGGCCGAGGGGCTGTGACCGCACGCATCGGGATCGACCTGGGCGGCACCAAGGCAGAGGTGCTGGCGCTGCGCGCCGACGGCACCGAGGCGCTGCGCGCCCGGGTCGCGAGCCCGAAGGAGTACCCCGCGCTGCTCGACGCGCTGGCCGCGCTGGTGTCGCAGGCCGACGCGGCGCTTGGCGGCGTCGACGCGCCCGTCGGCGTGGGCGCGCCCGGCTCGCCGAATCCGCGGACCGGCACGCACCGCAATTCCAACCTGCTGGCGATGAACGGCCGGCCCTTCCAGGCCGACCTGCGCGCGCGCCTGGCCGGGCGCCGCGTCCGCGTGACGAACGACGCCAACTGCCTGGCGCTGAGCGAGGCGATCGACGGCGCCGCCGCGGGGCAGGGGCCCGTCGTCTTCGGCGTGATCGTCGGCACCGGCGTCGGTGGCGGCCTGGTGGTGAACGGCGACGTGGTCGACG
>CANHFL010000132.1 GCA_947459855.1 Planctomycetaceae bacterium
CAGGCACGCGGTGCCCAGGAAGCCTGCCGCCCAGTCCAGCGACACGCCACGGCGCCGGGCCCACGCGGCCGTGGCGACGGCCAGGCCGGCGCCGATGGGCAGCGCTGCCCAGCCGGCGCCAGGCGCCGCGTGCAGCGCGCCGTCCCACTCGGGGTAGTCCAGGATCGCGCGGTCGGGCGCGGACAGCAGCACCGCGCCGGCGCCGGCGACGCCGGCCGCCGCTGCGCCCGCCAGGAACGCGACAGCTGCGCTCGCCACGCGGACGGGCATGCGCTCGTCCGCGGGCGTCGTCACCTGCTGGCCTCCGCCAGTTCACGTTCGGCACGCCGGCGCTTCAGCTCGGCGTCGATGAAGCCGCCGATGCCGCCGTCCAGCACCTTCTGCGGGGCCATCACCTCGAAGCCCGTGCGGTGGTCCTTCACGCGGTTGTCGTACAGCACGTACGAGCGGATCTGCGTGCCCCAGCCGCGGTCGACCTTGCCGCCGGTGGCGGCCTCGAGCTCGGCGGCGCGCTTCTCCTCCTCGAGCGCCTCCAGCTTGGAACGCAGCACCGCGAGGGCCTGCGCCTTGTTCTGCGGCTGGTCGCGGTAGGTGCTGGCCACCACCTGGATGCCGGTGGGGATGTGGGTCACGCGGATCGCGCTCGCCACCTTGTTGACGTTCTGGCCCCCGGGGCCGCTGGCGCGCACGAACGCGACGATCTCGACGTCCTTCTCGGGGATCGTCAGGCCGTTGTCCTCGAATTCGGGCACCACGTCCACGGTGGCGAAGCTGGTCTGCCGCTTGCCTTCGGCGTTGAACGGGCTGACGCGCGCCAGGCGGTGCGTGCCGCGCTCGCAGTTCATGTAGCCGTAGACGAAGGGTCCGCTCAGGCGGTACACGGCCTCGGCGATGCCCACCTCGCTGCCGTGCAGCCGGTGCATCTCCTCGACCTTGAAGCCCATCTCGTTCCACCAGTACAGGTACATGCGCTCCAGCATCTCGGCCCAGTCGTTGGCCTCGGTGCCGCCCACGCCGGCCTGGATGGTGATGAAGCAGTTCCGGTGGTCGTGCTTGCCGCAGAGCAGGCTCTGCGTCTCGACCTTCTCCATGTCCTGCACCAGCTGGTGGATGCCGGCATCGACCTCGATCAGCAGGTCGGCGTCGCCGGCCTCCTTGGCCATCTGGTAGCCGACCTCGGCGTCCTCGTAGGCCTTCATGGCGGCCTCGAGGGGCTCGATCTGCGCCCGGATGACCTTCAGCTCGTCGATGACCTTCTGGGCGGAGCGGGGCTCGTTCCAGAACTCGGCCGATTCCATGCGGGCCGAGAGTCGCTCGCGTTCCCTGACCGTGAGGGGGTAGTTAAAGGGAGTCGCGGATGGTTGTGATCCGCGCCTTCAGGTCGTCCAGCACGGGCTGGTGTGCGTCGTAGTGCATTGGGAGGAGTGTACGGGCCGATGCACGCGCCGGAGCCGCCCCTACACTGCTTCCGCGATGAAGGTTGCCGAACGGGTCGCCAGGATGAAGGAAAGTGCCACGCTCGCGGTGGCCGCCAGGGCCGCCGCGCTGAAGAAGCAGGGCGTCGACGTGGTGGCCTTCGGCACGGGCGAGCCGGACTTCGACACGCCCGCCAACATCAAGGCCGCGGCCGAGCGCGCGCTGCAGGCCGGGCAGACGAAGTACGTCGCCACGCCCGGCACCGCCGAGGCGCGCGCCGCCATCGCCGCCAAGCTCTCGCGCGAGAACCGGATCGCGTGCGCGCCCGAGGACATCTCGATCACCGCCGGCGCCAAGCACGCCATCTACCTGGTGCTGCAGACCATGGTCGAGCCGGGTGACGAGGTCGTCCTGCCGACCCCAGCGTGGGTCAGCTACCGCCCGCTCATCGAGCTGGCCGGCGGGCGCTGCATCGAGGTCCCCGGCGCGCTGGCGAACGGCTTCAAGGTCACGCCGGCGCAGCTCGCGGCCGCGATCACGCCCCGTACCGTCGCCGTGCTGCTGAACAGCCCGTCGAACCCGTGCGGCATGGCCTACACCCCCGACGAGCTGCGTGCGCTCTGCGACGTCGTCGCCGCGCACCCGCACGTCGGCGTCATCAGCGACGAGATCTACGAGAAGCTCACGTATCCCGAGCAGTGCCCGGGCCTGGCGCCGTGGTCGCCGGGCTCGTACGCGCCGCTCGCCGGCCGTGTCGTCACGGTGAACGGCATGAGCAAGGCGTTCGCCATGACGGGCTGGCGAATCGGCTACGTGGCCGCGCCGGGCGCGGGGGCGTTCATCCCCGAGCTCATCAAGCTTCAGGCGCAGATGACGAACAACATCCCGGCGTTCTTCATGCCGGCGATCGTCGAGGCCCTCTCCGATCGCAGCGCGCCCGAGGTCGAGCGCATGCGCAAGGCGTTCGCCGCGCGCGCCGCGATCGTGAACGAGCTTCTGCCGGCTATCCCTCGCTTCGCGAACGTCCGCTCGACGGGCGCCTTCTACGCGTTCCCGTCGGTCGCCGCCTGCAAGGGCCTGCGTTCGCCGGGCGGCCGCGCGATCACCGACGGCCAGTCCTACGCCGAGGCGCTGCTGGCCGAGGCGCACGTCGCGGTCGTGCCCGGCGGCGACTTCGGTGACTGCGCCGCCGACCACGTCCGCATCACCTTCGCCTGCGACGAGGCCACGCTCCGCAAGGGCATCGCCCGCATCGCCGAATTCACCGGGAGCCTCCGATGAGCCTTGTGCCCGCACTCCTGCTCATGGCCCAGCAGGCCCCCGCACCGGCCGGCGATCCCGGCTGGCTGACGACGGTCGAGGACACCGTCGGCTGGATCCCCGCAGTGGTCTTCCCCGTGGCGACGATCCTGCAGCTGGTGAGCCTCATCCACCGCGGACGTGCGGACGGCGTCTCGGCGACCACGTGGGCGCTGTTCGCGCTGGCGAACATCTGTCTCTACGTGACGATCCACGAATGGCTGCGCCCGCAGGTCCTGATCAGCACGCTGGGCACGGCCGTGCTGCAGCTCGTCGTCGTGTGCCTGGTGCTGAGGTTCCGCGCCATGGCCAAGTCGGCATCCGCCGCGCCGGCATCGGTGCCGGCCCGGCCGCAGGGCGGTTCCCCCCGCACGTGAGTTCGGTCAGGTCGCGCCGATCGTCACCGGGGCAGGCTGCGCGCGCGGCCGGTAGTTGGGCTCAAGCGCGATCTGCAGCGGCAGGCGCTTCCCGGTCGGGTCGCGCGGGATCTGGTCGTTGTCGATGACCTTCTGGATCGCCATGATGCCCTCGATGAGCATCTCGGGACGCGGCGGGCAGCCGGGGATGTAGACGTCGACCGGGATGTACTGGTCGACGCCCTGCACCACGGCGTAGGTGTCGAAGACGCCGCCCGTGCTGGCGCAGGCGCCCATCGAGATCACCCACTTGGGCTCGGTCATCTGTGCGTAGATGCGCTGGAGGACGGGGAGCGTCTTGACGCTCACGCGGCCGGCGACGATCAGCAGGTCGCTCTGGCGCGGGCTGAAGCGCATGACCTCGGCACCGAAGCGGGCCAGGTCGAATCGGCTGCAGGCGGTCGCCATCAGCTCGATGCCGCAGCAGGCGGTCGCGAAGGGCATCGGCCACACGCTGGACCGGCGGGCCCAGTTGACGACGCGGTTGAGCTGCGTGGTGAGGACGCTGTCGACGGGAAGTGCGGCTTCGATGCCCATAGGAGCGGAAATGATAGGCGGGGGAGGGGGTGCGCGCGCGCCTGCCGGTCAGGGCTGCGTGGCTGGGTTCGGCTTCTTGGTGGGCAGCTGGCGTGCCGAATCCACCGTCGTGCCGCCGCTGTAGCGGTCCTGCTCGATGGGGCGGGGCTTTTCCGTGGACCAGACGCTCTCGTTGCGCCCGATGCTGGCTTCCTCGACGTTGTACGACTTGCTTGCGGGGCCGTTCACGCCGACGACCTTCTGGTAGCAGCCCGCCAGCGCGCAGGTGCAGGCCAGGGCGGTGAAGGCGGCGAGGGGTACGGGGGCGGTGCGGCGCATGGGGTACCTCAGGAGCCGACGAACTCGTCCAGCTCGTGCGGGGTCTTCAGGATGGTGAACAGGCGGTCGACGCGCATCAGGCGGAAGAGGTCGCCCAGGTGGCGGTTCATGCCGTAGACGGCGGGGCGCAGCCCGGCCTTCTCGGCGTTGTTGCGCAGGTCCACGCAGGTGCCCAGGCCGACGGAACTCATCAGCGACACCTGCGTGAGGTCGAGGACGAAGCAGCGGCCCTTCCTGGTCGACTGGATGGCGGCCATCACCTGGTCGCGCACGGCGGACGCCTCGGCCTGCCCGATCGACGGCACGACGACCCGCGCCACCAGGTGGCCGGACGGGTGGGTGAACTCGACGTACTCCGGGGTGGGGGCCGGCATGGGGTCCCGGATTCTACCGGGCCGTGCCTTGCGCACCCGCCGAAGCCACCGGGACGCCGTGCGCCGCCGCATCGACGGCAGCACGGAGCCGCGTGGCCAGGCCCGAGGCCGGCACCGCATGCTCCCCCGCCGAGGACCGCCGCGCCGCCGCCAGCACCTCGTCGGTGCCGATCGATTCAGGCGGGCGCGCCGGCACGAAACGGCCGCTCTCCGCGTGCGCCAGGAGCTTCGCGCGCACCAGCTCCTCGAGCAGCTCGTGCGCCAGGCGGTCGTCGATCGAGAGCGCGACGGACGTCGTGGCCGCCGTCACCGGGCGCCCCGCGGCCCATTCGCGGCATGCGGATTCCATGACCGCCACCAGCGTCAGCGGGTCGCTGAAGCGCGCGTCGTCCACCGCGTCGCCCGCGGCCAGGCCGCGGATGCCGACCGACTGCGCGATCGAGCTGATCTCCAGCCCGCCCAGCACCGCCACCCACACCACGTAGAGCCAGAACATGAACACCGGCACGAGGCC
>CANHFL010000133.1 GCA_947459855.1 Planctomycetaceae bacterium
CCGACACCACGGCGCTGCCCGGCATCGCCTACACCTATTCGCTGCGCTGCAACAGTCGCTTCGGGCTCACCTTCCCGGTGACCGACACCGGCTGGCGCGGCCTGAGCGCGCCGCTGGGCTTCG
This sequence comes from Planctomycetaceae bacterium, assembly GCA_947459855.1. Lineage (GTDB taxonomy): Bacteria > Planctomycetota > Phycisphaerae > Phycisphaerales > SM1A02 > UBA966. The sequence goes on from CANHFL010000133.1 coordinate 124, forward strand.
CCGCCAGCGACAACCTGACCGACATGGTCTCGATGGCATGGGCCAACACGTCGGGCGCCACGGGCTACCAGATCACGCGCACGGGCGGGTCCGGCACCACCACCTTCAACTCGGTGGCGAACCTGTACCTGGACACCACCGCGGAAGTGGGCGTGACCTACACCTATTCGGTGAAGGCGACCTGCGCACTGGGTTCCTCGGCCGCAAGCGCCACCAACACCGGCATCCGCGTGGCGGGCTTCCGCATGGCGGGCGCGCCGGGCGTGGCGGGTGCGGCGGGCACTTCGGGCGCGGGTGCGTCCGGCGGGCGCAACGCCGACGGTGCGCCGGGCACCGATGATGCGGGCGCCGCGGACGACGACTCGTACGGGCGTTTCGGCCCGCGCACCTGGCTGGTCGACGGCATCAAGCTGGAGACCGGGCTGTTCGTGATGGGTGCGCGCGACCGACTGGTCGTTGCGCTGCGCGACCCCGCGTCCGCGGCGGATGCCTCGATGCTGGTGGTGACCGGCGATGCGTCGCTGGCGGGCGAGCTGGTCGTCGCCTTCGACGGCTACGAGCCGAAGGCGGGCGACCGCTGGACGATCGTGCTGGCGGCGCGCCTGGACGGCGACTTCCGCACGGTGCACGTGCCGGCGCTGCCCGAGGGCCTGCGCCTGGAGGCCGTGCCCATGGGCGCGACGTTCGAGGTGCGCGTGGTCAGCAGCCAGGAGTGAGCGGGCCGCCCGCTCGTCCGCGCGCGTCCACCGTCACGCCGTGACCGTCGCCGCGCTGTTCGCGCTGCGCACCCAGCGGCGGCCCAGCTCCGTCTGCGCGAAGCCCGGCTCGCGCCGCGCGATCGCGGCGGCCACCAGGCCCATGAACATCGGCTGCGGGGTCAGCGGGCGGCTGGTCAGCTCCGGGTGGAACTGCGCGCCGATGAAGTAGGGGTGCGCCTGCACGGGCAGCTCCAGGACCTGCATGATCGGGTGCTTGGGATGCCGGCCGCTGAAGACCAGCCCGCCGGCCACCAGGGCCGGGATCTGCGCGGGGTCCACCTCGTACCGGTGGCGGAAGCGCTCGCGCACGTGGTCGGCGCCGCCGAAGAGCGACTGCGCCAGCGTGCCCTTCTCGATCACCACGTCCTGGCCGCCCAGGCGCATGGTGCCGCCCATGATCCCCTCGATCTTCTTCTGGTCGGGCAGCTCGCTGATGACCGGGTGCTTGGTGGCGGGGTCGAACTCGGTGCTGTGCGCGTCGGCCCAGCCCAGGACGTTGCGGGCGAACTCGATGACCGCCACCTGGAAGCCCAAGCAGATGCCCAGGAACGGGATGCGCTCCAGGCGCGCGGCCTGCACGCAGCGGATCTTGCCCTCGACGCCGCGCATGCCGAAGCCGCCGGGCACGATCACGCCGTCGAAGCGGGTGACCAGCTCCTTGGCGCGGGCCAGGGTCTCGACGTCGCTCGTGTCCAGCCACTCGACCTCGATCTCGGCGCCCAGCGCCACGGCGCAGTGCTCGATGGCCTTGTCGATCGAGGCGTACGCGTCGCGCAGGCTGGCGTACTTGCCCAGCACGCCGATCTTGACCTTGTGCGTCCGCGCGGCCGCAAGCTGGGACGTGAACGCGTTCCACTTCGCGCGCTCGCGGTCCTCCTGCACGGCGTTCACGCGCGGGTGCAGGTTGAGCATCGAGAGGATCTCGCGGTCCAGGCCCGCGTCGCGCATCGCGTCGGGGATGGTGTAGATGCTGGCGCGGTCGTGCATGCTGAACATGCGCTTCACCGGCACGTTCGAGAACATGCTGATCTTCTGCATCACCTTCTCGGTGACGGGGTTCTTGGCGCGGCAGGCGATGAGGTGCGGCTGCACGCCGGCCTCCATCAGGCGCTTGATGCCCAGCTGCGCGGCCTTCGACTTCTGCTCGCCCAGGATCGAGGGCTCCAGGATGTAGGTCAGCGCCACGAAGCAGCAGTTCTCGGGGCCTTCCTCGAAGGCCAGCTCGCGCAGGGCCTCGATGTAGAAGCCGTTCTCGTAGTCGCCGGCCGTGCCGCCCACCTCGACGAACACCACGTCGCAGGGCTTGCCGGCGTTGCCGGTCATGGCCAGTTCGCGCAGGCGCATCTTCACGGCGCCCGTCACGTGCGGGATCATCTGCACGTCGCGGCCCAGGTAGCCGCCGCGGCGCTCGCGCTCCAGGATCTCGGTGTAGATCTGGCCGGCGGTCACGAAGTTGCGGCGGCCCAGGTCCTGGTTCAGCACGCGCTCGTACGTGCCCAGGTCCATGTCGGTCTCCAGGCCGTCCTCCAGCACGAACACCTCACCGTGGCGGTAGGGGTTCAGGGTGCCGCTGTCGATGTTCAGGTAGCCCTCCATCTTGATGGGGGCGACCGAGAGGCCCTTGTCCTTCAGCAGCTTGGCCAGCGAGCTGGAGAAGATGCCCTTGCCCAGGCCGCTCATCACCGTGCCGATGACGACGACGTACTTCGTGCGCCCCGGCTGGTAGCCGCGGGGCGTGGGGCTGAACGCCTCGCTCGATTCGTCGGAGGCGCCGAACTGGGCCAGGAAGCCTGCCGTGGGGTCGGGGGCGGGCTCGAACTGCTGGTTGGGGTGGCCGGGTCCGTCCGTGAGGGGCATGGCATACGGTAGCACGGGGGGTGGGGGCCCAGCAATTGGCGGGGGGCGCGGGAATTGTGTCGAAATCCGCCGGATCGCAGGGACGCGTCCGCCAGTGGCCCGTCCATGGTGGGAGTCGGGCATCGCCCGGTCCAGGTTCCGCTCGCTTCCAGGAGGTGTCTGCCATGGGTTCGTCGCATCGTTTCACGCGTCTTCGTCGGGTGCTCGGGGTGGGCGTGGCCGTCGCCACCCTCGCGTCCCTGGCCCACGCCGACCAGCTGCGGTCGGTCCCGGCCGGGCCGGTCGGCGTGGCGGCGGGCGTTCGGTCGTACGAGACGGCCGTGCACGACGCGGGCGAGGCCAGCACCTGGTTCTGCCAGGTGGCGGGGGCCCCGGCGGTGGCGGGCAGCATGCTGGTGGCCCATGCCGGGGGCACGATCACGGTGACGCTGCGCCACGCGCTGAGCGGCGCCGCGCTGCAGGCCGAGTTCGTGCCCGGGGTCTCGGCGCGCGTCCTGCGGGACGGGGCGGTCGTGGCGGCGGCGGACTGGACCGCGGTGGACGCGGCTGGCCAGCTGCTGCCGGGCGCGGTGCACGGGTTCCGCGCGCTGCAGATGGACCCGGCGTGGCAGCTGTACCGCGTGGCGTCGTCCGACGGGGCACTGCTCGAGACGCTCGCGCCGGCGGCGGCGTCGGCCTCGTGCGTCGCGGCGTGCTCGCAGTCGGCGCCGATCCCGCCGGGGTGCGCGACGGAGACGACGGAGAGCGTTGCGTGTTGCCAGGCGCGGGCGGCGAATACGCTGTGCGTTGAGCTATGCGATTGCGGAAGCGATGGGGCATGCCAGGTACGGGCGCGGGCGAACTATGCAGCCGAGGCGCTCCGCTGCATGAGCAACGCTGAGGAGTGATGGAAGTTCCGACGGCCATCCAGACCGGTGCCGATGCCATCATCGCGACGACGTGCGCGCGGTGCATTCGCTGTGGATGTCCGGTTCCGGATTTGCGTCGGCGCTGCCAGCGCTGTGGATTCGCGGTCGATGAGTTGCGACGTTGGCGCCTGCGAAACCTGGAATCGCATCGGGGAATCGCCGTTCGGCTCTTGCGTCGCGTGCGAGCGGTCGTGGCATTCACGCTGTGGCGCGTCGGTTGGTCCATCGGGATGGTGATTTTCGGCATGGCGGTCCCGTTCGCCACTTACGTGCAAGCGACGCCGCCGCTCCTGAACTTCTACGCGCGCGTCTCCGCCGTGCTGGCGCTGGCCATTGCCGCCTCCGTGGACCTGATGCTGCGAGAGTTGCCAGGATGGAACATCCCGACGGACCCGGGCGATGGTCGGCTCGGCCGCATGCACGGTCGGTGGCTGCCCGGGGCGCTTGCACTGGCCGCATTGGGGCCAGGGGTGGGGTCCGTGTTCCTGCCACGGATTCGCTCGGAATGGGCGAAGGTCTCGCTTGAGCTGGCGCTCGCGATGCTCGCGGTCGCGGCGGCGGCTTCGCTCGCCGTGACGGCGGGTCGAATGGATCGATGGCGGGCAGAACTCGACGGGACGACTTCTTCGGTGCCGGCGTCGGTCGGACGCTCCGTGGGATGGCGATTCGCTCGGGTTTGGGGCGGATGGGTGGCACTTACGGCGGCGTTCATCCTGCTCGACGGGGTGCTTCCGTACAAGACGCAGGCGCACCCGAACGCATCCATCGAGATGGGCCTTGTCCTGCGCTGGCCGATCCTCGCCGCTCAGATCGTCTGGCTCTGGAACCTGCTCGCGGTGCAGCGGTCGCTGCGGAGGTGGGTGCATGACTAACGACGCATTGCTCGAGGGCCCGCCGTTGGTGGGGGCGGGATTGGCGGATCCGGCGGAGCTCGGGGCAGGTCAGCACGACCGTTGTCCCAACTGCATCGCGCGTCAGCCGAATGCCCGTCGGCGATGCGACCCATGTGGATTCTCGGTCTACGAGCTGCGTCGATGGCGTGTGGACTGCTGCGAGGTGCTGGCGGCGAGCATCCGGCGCGTATCGCCGTGCGGGAGCGACGGGCCGTGTGAGCAGCGAGCGGAATCGGCTTACACTGCAGCGATCGCGATGTGCCTGTCGGGTTCTTCCGAGGAATAGCTTTGGAGCA
>CANHFL010000134.1 GCA_947459855.1 Planctomycetaceae bacterium
GCGGTTGCGCGGTCTGGCCCGTCGGCAGGCTGGCGCTCCCGGGCCAAGGCTGGCGCCCGGCACGCGTGCTGCTCGACCTGGTGGCGCTTGTGGCGATCGTGCAGGCGGTGCTGTGGCCGCTGCAGCTGGTGACCTACTGGTCGCCGCTGCGCGGCGCGGCGATCGACGCGCTGCTGACGGGATGGATCGCCGCGTGCGGCGGTGCGGTCGCGTGCGGCATGGGCCGCCATGGCTGGCGCCGCGCGGCATGGGCGATCGCATGCATCGCGCTGGTGGCCGCGGGACCCGCAACCGACGCGCTGGGCGCGAACGCCCCGCTGCCGGCGCTGCTCGGCCCGTGCAGCGCGCTTCTCGACGTGGCCCCGCTCCGCCCCGGCGCGCCCGGGACGCACGACTGGCCGCTGGTTGCCTGGCCGTGGATCCTTGCCTGCGCCGCATGGGCGCACGCGCTGCGCACCGCGCAACCGGAACCCGCGGGGCTTGCCCGGGATCCGGGCATGCGCTAACCTGCTGTTGCGGCGGGCGTTCCCGCCGCGGACCGTTTTTCCCCCAGACGTTTGTTTCCCGGACCCGGAGCCGCCATGGAGATCATCTCCCCCGCCGATCGCGTCAAGATGGAGCAGCAGCTCAAGGAGCTGTTCGCCCAGCGGCCGATCATCGCCACGCGCATCGCGGAGGCCCGGGCCAACGGCGACCTGAAGGAGAACGCGGACTACCACGCCGCCCGCGAGGAACAGGGACTGAACGAGGCCAAGATCCGCGAGCTGGAACTGCGGCTGAAGACCGCGCAGGTGGCCGCGGACAGCGTGCTGCCGAAGGACATGGTGTTCCTGGGCGCCGTCGTCAAGCTGAAGGACACCGCCACCGGCAAGACCCAGCTGTACAAGCTGGTCGGCAACATGAGCGACGAGGACGCGGACTGGATCGAGGTCACCTCCTCCAGCCCGCTGGGCGTCGCCCTCATGAAGTCACGCGTGGGCGAGACCGTGCGCGCGAACCTGCCGCGCGGCGAGAAGCACTTCGAGATCGTGGCGATCGTCGAGTGAGCGCCGGATGGGCGCCCTCCTCACCCACATCCTGCGCGACTGGCTGGGGGTGACCCTCAGCGAGGCGGTGCTCGTCGGCGCGGCTGTCGCCGTCTTCCTGCTGAACGTGCTGCTCTCCGTCCGCATCGTGTGGGCCAAGGGCATGCGGCCCAACTCGGCACTCGCCTGGATCGCCACGCTGTTCGCGCTGCCGGGGGCCGGAATCCTCATCTACCTGGTGATCGGCGAGAACCGCATCGGCTCGAGCAGGCGCCGGCGGCACAAGCGGATCATCGACCTGCTGCGGGACCAGGTGCCGCCGTGGACCGATCCGCGCGTGATGCAATGGTCGATGAGCGTCGAGGACGGGCAGCTGGCACGGCTGGCGAACTGCCTGGGCGCCCCGCCGGTGCTGGGCGGCAACCTGCTGCAGCTCTCGGGCGACCCCGAGGAGCAGGTGCGCTGGATCGTCGAGGACATCGACGCCGCACGCGAGCACGTCCACCTGGTCTTCTACATCTACGAGCAGGACGCAACCGGTCGCCGCGTCTCGGATGCGCTGGAGCGCGCGGCCCGCAGGGGCGTCGCCGTGCGGCTGCTGGTCGACGGCATCGGGTCCAAGGGCTTCCTGCGGAGCGCCGACCGCCGCCGGCTTGAGTCCGCAGGCGTCCGCGTCGTGGCCGCCCTGCCCGCCACGTTCTGGCGGCTGCTGGTGGCGCGCATCGACATCCGCAACCACCGCAAGCTGGTGATCGTCGACGGTGTGGTCGCGCAGACGGGCAGCCGCAACATCGCGGACCCGGACTTCAAGGCCTCGGGCCGCCTGGGCAAGAACGACCCGTACGTCGACTCGTGGATCCGCATCCGCGGTCCGCTGGTGCGGGAACTGCAGGAGGTCTTCTGCGAGGACTGGGCGATGGACTCGGGCGAGTTCCGGCGCGTGAGGCTGACCGAGCCGCCGATGCTCCCCGGCGGCGTGGCGGCGCAGGTCATACCTTCCGGGCCGAACTTCGAGAACTCCACCGTCACCGCGCTCATGCAGGCCTCGATCCAGCTCGCGCGGCGCCAGGTCTGCCTGAGCACGCCCTACTTCGTGCCGGACGAGGCGACCATCAGCTCGATGGAGGTCGCCGCCCGTCGCGGTCTGCGGGTCACGCTGATCGTGCCGCGCGTCAACGACAGCCTGCTGGCGGCCCTCGCCAGCAAGGCGCACTTCGAGTCGCTGCTGGACGCCGGCGTCGAGATCTGGCAGTACGAGGCGGGATTCCTGCACTCGAAGACCGTCTCGGTGGACGACGAGATCGCGATCATCACCACCGCGAACCTGGACCGCCGCAGCTACGAGATCAACTTCGAGACCAGCGTCGCGGTGTACGACAACGCCTTCGCCACGCAGCTCCGGCGCCTGCAGGCCGGCTACCTGTCGCAGTCGGTCCGGATCGACCCACGCGGTTGGGCAAGGCGACGGCGCATGCAGCGCTTCATGGAGCACTTCGCGAACCTGGTGTCGCCGCTCCTGTGACCGGGGATTCGCGGCGGACCGACCGTCCCGGAGCGGCCACCGCACCGATTTGGGCCCGTCTACGCACTTGGCCCCACGCAGCGGCGCCGCGGGACAAGTTAAACGACTCGGGCTCGGCGTTTCCGTTGGCACCTGACGGCCGGCGGACTACATTCCGACCGGGGAAATCCCCACGTGGCCGTGGTGGCTCTCGGATGTGCCCCTCGCCTCCCCGCACGGCGCCCGTTCGGGCCTGCATTCGCGTCTCACCCCTCACCAGAAGACGAAGGCCCCGCATGCGCCGATCCGCCGCCGTCGTGTCCCTGGCCGTCGTCACCACCGCTGCAACGGCTGCCTCCGCGCAGACCCTGCAACCGAAGGCCGGCTCGCCGATCCCCACGCTGACACCCGCGCAGCTCGCGCTCTTCGAGGCCGGCAAGGCGCTGTACTCGACCGCCATGACTCCCGCCCAGGGCATGGGGCCGATCTTCAACAAGGCCGGATGCATGTCCTGCCACGCCAACCCGCTGGGCGGCTGGGGCCCGATCAGCGTCACTCACTTCGGCATCACCGAGAACGGCATGTTCAGCCTGGTGCCCGGCGAGTCGCAGAGCCTGCTCCAGGCGTTCGCGTCGAGCGAGGCGTGCAAGGAGCGGATCCCCGCCGCGGCGAACTTCGCCGCGATCAGGATCACCAACTCGAGCCTCGCGTTCGGCCTGGTCGAGGCGATCCCGGACGCCGCGATCGCGGCGATCGAGGACCCGATCGATGCGGACGGCGACGGCATCAGCGGCCGCGTGCACTGGGTGCGCACGCTCGAGGATCCCGCCGGCCCGCTGCGAGCCGGACGCTTCGGCTGGAAGGCGCAGGTCGCCACCGTGCTGAGCTTCAGCGGCGACGCCACCCGGAACGAGATGGGCATCACCAACCGGCTGGAACCGCTCGAGAACGCGCCCAACAACGACCAGGCCAAGCTGGCGCAGTGCGACACGGTGCCCGATCTCGAGGACGTCCCCGACCAGCAGGGCTACGCGTTCATCGACCGCGTGACCCACTTCCAGCGCTACATCGCGGCACCGCCGCAGACGCCGCGCGCGGGCATGGCCGGCGAGACGGTCTTCGCGACCGTCGGCTGCGCGAAGTGCCACGTCCCGCAGTGGACCACCGCGAACGATCCCGCGCTCGAGGACTCGCTGCGCGGCAAGGTGATCCGCCCCTACAGCGACTTCCTGCTGCACGACATGGGCCTGCTGGGCGACGGCGTCGCCCAGGACGGTGCCCGGGAACCGGAGATGCGCACGCCGGTGCTCTGGAACCTGCGCACGCGCGACCCGATGCTGCATGACGGCACGGCCGCGGGCGGCACGTTCGCGTCGCGCGTGACGGCGGCGATCGCCGCACACGGCCCCTTCGGCGAGGGCGCCGCGTCTGCCGAGGCGTTCGCGCAACTCCCACCGGCGCAGAGGGCGCAGCTGGTCGCGTTCCTCGACTCGCTGGGACGGCTGGAGTTCGACGCCGACGGTGACGGTGCCGTGCGTGCCGCGGACTTCGTTGCCTTCCGCGCGGCGTACGGCCAGGCGACGAACCCGGACCTTCCGACCGCGGTGTTCGACATCGACCGGAACGGCGTCGTGAACGCGGCCGATTTCCAATCGCTCCTGGTCGCCTACGAGGACCCGCAGGGCGACTGCAACCGCAACGGCACGAACGACCTCGCCGACATCCTGCTGGGCGGTGCGCCCGACGCCGACGGCAACGGCGTGCCCGACTCCTGCATCCCCTGCATCGCCGACCTGAACCGCGACGGCAAGGTGGACGGCGGCGACCTGGGCCCGATGCTCGGCACCTGGGGCATGGCCGACGTCCCGGCCGACCTGAACCACGACGGCGACGTCAACGGCATCGACCTCGGCGTCCTGCTGGGCAAGTGGGGTCCCTGCCCCTGAAACCGGGCTCCCCGGCCCCTGCGTGGACGGGGCCTCAGCGGCCGCCGGTCACGCGGGTATTGAAGCGGGCGTGCAGCGCGTCCCGGGCCGAGGTCGGAGCCGCCGGGTCACGCGCCGGCGGCGGCGCCAGCGTGGCCCCGTCGCCGGTCAGCGGATCCATCTCCTTGCACCAGCCGTCGACCGCCAGCACCCAGTGGCGCCGGAACCCGGCCGGGCACGTGGGGAGCGCATCGGCGCGGAAGCGCAGGCGGACTTCCTCGCCGGCCGCGAAGGTCGCGCAGGCGTCGTCGGTGGCAGCGACCAGCGGCGTGCAGTCGCCGAACGCGGTGTACGCGCCCGGCTGCACCCGGCAGTCC
>CANHFL010000135.1 GCA_947459855.1 Planctomycetaceae bacterium
CCTCGCGATCGTTGTCTCCGACCCGGACCTCGGCGGCCGCAAGCTGGCCGACGCGGCGTGGGAGAAGAACTTCGCCGATGCCGAGTGGAAGCTGGTGTCCGGAGCGCTCAGCCAGCAGGCGACGCTCGAGCAGGTGTCCAGCATCTCGGGCGCGGTCGCCCGCGACCTGGCCAGCCAGGCCGCCATGGCGGTCGTCATCTCGTTCGTCGGCATGCTGGTCTACATCTGGGTGCGCTTCGGCTCGCTGCTCTACTCGGTGGCCACGGTCGTCGGCGTCGTGTTCAACGTCGCCGTCTGCCTGGGCCTGCTGGCGATGAGCCGTTGGCTGGGCGACACCTCGATCGGCCACGCGCTGCGCATCCAGGACTTCCGCATCGACCTCAACGTCGTGTCCGGACTGCTGATCGTGATCGGCTACTCGATCAACGACACCATCGTCATCCTGGACCGCATCCGCGAGAACCGCGGCAAGCTGCCGCACGCCACGCGGAAGATCGTCAACGACTCGATCAACCAGACGTTCAGCCGCACCCTGCTGACGGGCGGCTGCACGGCCCTGACCCCGATCGTCCTGTACCTGGTGGGCGGCCCGAGCATGGAGCCGTTCGCCTACACCTTCCTGGTCGGCCTGATCGCCGGTACGTTCTCGTCGATCGGCATCGCCGCCACCCTCGTGTACGTCCCCGGCGAAGGATCGCCGGAGCAGGCCGGTGGTCCTGCCTCGGAGACCACCACCAAGCGCCTCGCGACGGCCTGATGTGCCGCGCGAGATAAGGAGATCTGCGCAATGTCCAACGGAGCCCGCCTGACCGCCGTGATCGTCGTGGTGGCCGTCGCCGCCATCGGCCTGTATTTCGCCTTCATGACGCCGTCGAAGAAGGATGCGTCGGTCCACGACCCGCTCGCGGCGGACGGTTCGATCGCCGTCAACGCGAACCCCGGCGAGCTGGGTGAGCTGAAGCCCGGCGAGGCCGGTACCGCGATCCCCCCCGATGCGGCGTTCAGCGCGTCCGGCAGCGGCACCGGCACGACCGGCGCGACGGCCGGCACGTCGACCGGGTCCACCGTCGCTGGCACGACTCCTTCCGGCGGCAGCGCCGGCACGGCTGGCGCCGCCACGGGAGCGGTCGTCGCGGCGAACGGGTCCACCGGAACCGCCGGCGGCGTGACCCCCACGGGCACCGGCGCCACCGGCTCGGCCCCGGTCACCCTGACCCCGCCCCCGGCACCGGCGCCCGCTGCCGGCGCCGACTACGTCGTCCAGAAGGGCGACACCCTGGAAGGCATTGCCCGAACCAGGCTGGGCGACGGCCAGAAGTGGAAGTCCATCGTCGAACTCAACCCGGGGCTCAACCCGAAGGCCCTCAAGGTCGGCCAGACCATCAAGCTGCCCGCCGGCGGCTCGACGGGTGGCGAGATCGCGGCCAAGCCCGCGGCCCCCGCGGGCAGCGAGGCCCCAACCGGCGCCAACACCTACACCGTCCAGAAGGGTGACACGCTGATCGCGATCAGCCGCAAGTTCTTCGGTTCGGACGCTGATTGGAAGCGCATCCTGGAGGCCAACAAGTCCCAGTTGAAGGGTGATGCCGCGAACCTGCAGCCCGGCATGAAGCTCACGATCCCGGCGAAGCGCTGATCGGTTCTCGGTCGGGCCTCCCGGCCGTCCCGCCCAGCCCCTTTATGACCCTCCAGTCGGCCCCGCGTTCGCGCGGGGCCGATTTCCATTGGATTGCGTGGAGCGAATGGCGGAACACTGCGTATTGTTTGCGGACCGTCCCCACGGTGGGGGCGGGCGACCCGACATTCGGAGACACGGATGCAGCACCTTGCACTCGCCCGGACGGCCGGCACTGCCGGACTTTCGCTCCTCGCCTTCCTTGGTTGCGTCACCGCTGCCATCGGTCTGCGGCCCGAGGCTGCGCCGGCGCCCGCCCGCATGGCGATCGGTCTTGAGCCTCGCTGCGTCGGCGAACTGCCCGGCGTGCCGCTTTCGCTCTGCTTCACCCCCGACACCCCGGCGACGCGCGTCCAGGAGATCAGCGACAAGTTGATCGCGAAGTGGTATGCCGAGAACGGTGCCGACGGCAGTGCCTATGAGTTGACCACCCGCTGGAACCTCAACGGCAGCTCCGCGCAGGGCACGCCCGTCACCATCCGCTGGTCCATGCCTGCCGACGGGCTCTCGATCCCGGATGAGCTGGGCTTCGGCATCGGTGCCGCCGCCAACAACCTGAACGCGACGTTCACGACGAAGTTCGGCTCGGTCGAGGCCGGCAAGGCGCTGCTCCGGCAGGTCTTCCAGCGCTGGAGCGACCTCACGGGCATCACCTACGTCGAGGTGACAGACGACAACGCCACCTGGGGCACCGCCGGCGGCGCCACGCGCGGCGACGTGCGCATCGTCGGCCGCTCGCTGGGCACCGCGGGCGCGGGCACGCTGGCCTACAACTTCTTCCCGCAGAGCGGCGACATGGTGATCAACACGCGCTCGAACGAGGTCGGCGCCTGGACCGCGGCCAACAACAACCGCTACTTCCGCAACATCATCGCCCACGAGCACGGCCACGGCATGGGCCTCCTGCACGTCTGCCCAACCTCGCAGACCAAGCTGATGGAGCCGTTCATCAGCACGAACTTCGATGGGCCGCAGCACGACGACATCCGGGCCGGCCAGCGCCAGTATGGCGACAACTACGAGCCCAACGACAGCTCCGGCACCGCGACCGCTGGTCTCGCTGGGTCCGGCACGTCGAACCTGTACGGCGCCTCACTCGACGACTTCTCCGACATCGATTGGTACTCGTTCCCTGCGACGGTCGGCAGCAAGATCTCGGTCACCGTGACCCCGGTCGGCTTCGCCTCCTACCAGGCCGGCCCGCAGACGTCCGCCTGCAACACCGGCACCTTCCTCAACTCGCTTGCCGCCCAGGACCTGGTGCTCCAGGTGTATGCGGGCACGAACCTCTCGACCCCGGTGACCTCCCGGAACGTGGCCGCGGCGGGCAGCGCGGAATCCATCGTCGACCTCCCGCTGACCGGGACCGGTACCTGGTACGTCCGGGTCTCGTCCGCCTCGGTCGCGGGCGTCTCGCAGCTCTACACGCTGACTTCGGTGGTGACCGCCGGTCGGGTCGGGGACCTCAACGGCAACGGCCTGGTCGACGGTGCCGACCTCAGCATCCTGCTCGCGTCGTGGGGCGCCGCCGGCGTGGCGGATCTCGACGGCAACGGCACGACGAACGGCGCCGACCTGAGCCTGCTGCTCGGCAACTGGGGCTGATCCCCGCATCCGTCCCGCATCAATCGAAGCGGCCGCCCGGTACATGCCGGGCGGCCGTTTCGTTGGTGCAGGGGGCTGCGCCCGCCGGGGGGGGCAGCCGTCAGTTCCGGTCCCATGCGCCTGCAAGCGCCGTGCTCGGCTTCGACGCGTCGTCCTGCTCGGCGGCCTCGACTGCGTCCTTGGCGATCGCGCCGTCCTTGCCGACCTGCTCGAAGCGCACGCTGACGCGCTTGCTCACGCCGCGCTGCGGCATGGTGATGCCGTAGAGCTGGTCGCAGGCCTGCATCGTCCGCTTGTGGTGCGTGATGACGATGAAGTGGCTCTTGTCCAGGAACTCGTGGAGCACGTTGCAGAAGCGCTCGACGTTGGCCTCGTCCAGTGCCGCATCGACCTCGTCCAGCACGCAGAACGGGCTGGGCTTGCTCTTGAAGATGCTCATCAGGAGCGCGACCGCCGTCATCGTCTTCTCGCCGCCCGAGAGCTGGCTGATGACGCGCGGCTCCTTTCCGGGCGGCTTGGCGCGGATCTCGACGCCGGACTCCAGGATGTCGGTCTCGCCGGTCTCCTCGTCGGGAAGCAGGAACAGGTCCGCGCTGCCGCCGCCGAAGAGGCGCCGGAACATGCCGCCGTTGCCGGCGAAGTTCTCGCGGACGGTGTTGAAGGTCTGCTCGAAGCGGACGCGGCTGACGGCGTCGAGCTGCAGGATGAGCTCGCCGAGCTGCTTGGTGGCGGCATCGATGTCGCCCACCTGGCGGACGAGCTCCTCGTTCCGCTGCTCCAGCTGGCCTTCCTCGTCGATCGCGTCGAGGTTGACGTTGCCCAGGCGGCGGATCTCGTCGCGGAGCTCGGTGACCTCGCGCTCGGACGTCGCGCGGTCGATGGCCACGAAGCCCTCGGCGGCACGGGCCGTGACGTGGTCGGCGTAGCCCGCCGCCAGGTCCAGCTCGAGTTCCTGCAGCGTGGACTCCTCGAGCCCCTCACGCTTGACCTCGACCTCGCGGCGGCTGGTCTCGACGCTCATCCAGTTGCGGTCCAGGAGCTTCGCCTGCTCGCGGGCCAGGTGCAGTCCGCCGGACGCCTCCTCGACGGACCTCTGGGCGGCCTCGACCGCGGTACCCGCGGACTCGAGCTCGCCCGCCAGCCCGGCGATGGTCGCCTGCGCAGCCGCCATGGATTCGCGGCCCTCGGCGACGGTGGCCTCGTACCGCTCGATCTGCTGCCTGCGCCGATCGGCCTGGTCGGCCAGCTGCACGCGCTGGCGCTGCTGCTCGTCACGGGCCAGCTCGGCCCCCCGACGCTCGCGGCGCAGGGCGTCCAGAGCGGCGCCCAGCTCACTGGACCGGATCCGGGCAGTCGCCACGGCGTCGGCGGCAGCCTCGGCCTTGGCGGCGCTCTTGACGGCATCGGCCTCGGCCACCGCCAGGCGGCCCTGCAGGGCCTCGAGGGTGGCGCGGGCGCGGCCCAGCTTCTCGTCGATCTCGGCGCGCTCGGCATCCAGCGCGCGGACGCGCCGGGTCAGGTC
>CANHFL010000136.1 GCA_947459855.1 Planctomycetaceae bacterium
CCGGACGCGGCGCAACGCGCTGGCGATCGCACCGACGGCCAGCATCGCGGCCTTCCTGCGCGAGACCGGCTGGCAGCGGGTGCGCGAGGTGCCGTACCCGGCGCTCGCGCCTGCCGCGGTTGCGCCCGCGCATGGGCGCTGCACGCACCTCCTGGTGGCGGGCGCGGCGCGCATGAACAAGGGGCTGCCGCTGGTCGCGGACCTGGCCGAGCGCCTGGGGCGCGCGAAGGACCCGATGCGGCTGGTGGTGCAGACCACGCCGAAGCGCACGTCGGGCCGGCGCGGGTCGCAGGAGGAGGCCGAGCTCGCGCGCCTGATGGCGAGCGGTGCGCCGGGCCTGGAGGCGAGCGACACGGCGCCGCCTTCGGACGAGTACGGTGCACGCTTCGACGGCGCGCTGACGCTGGCGCCGTACGACCCCGGCACCTTCGCGGACGCGGTCAGCGGCATCGTGCTGGACGCGCTGCTGCGCGGATCGCCGTGCATCGCCACCGCGGGCACGTGGCCGGGTCGGCTGGTCGAGCGCTTCGGCGCCGGCGCGACGTTCCCCGCGCGCTCGGCCGACGCATTCGCCGACGCCGTGGCTCGCACGCTGGCCGACTGGCCGGCCGTTGCGGCGCGTGCGCAGGCGGCGGCGCGTGCGCTGGCGCAGGAGCACGACCCGGCGCACCTGGTGCGCGCGCTTGCGGAGGAGTGACCGGCCGGTGGCGCACCGCCGGGCGCGGTGCCGCGGCGCGAGTCAGCCCAGCCACTTCGCGAGCATCGCATCGCGCTCGACGTCGGTCCAGAAATGACGCGCCATCCGGCCGTCCAGGAGCGCGCGCACCGCGTCGGGCCGCAGGCGGATCGCGCGGCGCACGGCCGCGCTGAGTCCCGAGCGACCGAGGTCCTCGGAGCGGTTCTCGCGCCGCACCTCGATGCCCGGCACGCCGAGGAACCGCGAGAGCACGTCCGACTTCGCGGCGTCCGGCAGGTCGGCGCGCATCAGCAGGATCTCCCACGGGCCGTGGCGGTGCTGCGCGTGGCCGGCCTCGCGGTCGAACGGCTGCGCGAGCGCGTCCCAGCCCAGCGCGGGCCGCACGTCCTCGTCGAACCAGCGGTCCATCAGGCGCCAGTGGAACGCGCCGTCGAACATCCCCGCCGCCAGCCGGCCGAGCGTTGCGTGGTCGGCGGAGCCGTCGGCGGGCCAGTCGAACGAGGCAAGGCCCTCCGGCAGCCAGGTGCGGCCCGACGAGAACACCGAGTAGTTCGAGACGGCCACCGCGACGGGGTCGCGCACCAGCACGACGAACCGCGCGGCGCGCCGCGGCAGCACGATCTCGCGCGACACGGCCCAGTCGCCGGCGTGGCGGCTCACCGGCACGGCCGCGCCGTCGACGGCATGCAGGCCGAGCGATTCGCGCCGGCCCAGGCGGCCCGGGAAGAGCGCGTGCGCCTTGATCGCGCGCGCGCCCAGCGCGCGACGGATGGCCCAGTGCGTGGACGACGAAGCCGTCCGGTACGTGGCGTAGGTGACGACCGGCGGCCGGCCCGCGAGCGCGCACAGCCGCAGCCGCGCCCGCGTCACCGCCACCTTCGCCAGCAGACGCAGGTCGGCGGCGGTGGGTGTCGTCGGAGCATCTGCCATCGCGGGTGCGGCGAAGATACAGGGACGCCCGGCCCACGCCGTCCCCCGCGTTCCTACAATCGCGGCACGCCCCGAAGGCGGCGTTCCCCGATGAGCACCGAACACTCACACCTCGACGAACTGGAAGCCGAGGCCATCCAGATCATCCGCGAGACCGCGGCGGCGTTCGAGCGCCCGGTGCTCATGTACTCGATCGGCAAGGACAGCACGGTGCTGCTGCACCTGGCGATGAAGGCGTTCTGGCCGGCCAAGCCGCCCTTCCCGCTGCTGCACATCGACACCACCTGGAAGTTCCGCGAGATGATCGCGTTCCGCGACGCCACCGCGCGGCGCCTGGGGCTGGACCTGCGAGTGCACACCAACCAGGAGGGACTGGCGCAGGGCGTCAACCCGATCACCCACGGCAGCAAGGTGCACACCGACGTCATGAAGACGCAGGCGCTGCGCCAGGCGCTGGACAAGTTCCGCTTCGACGCCGCGATCGGCGGCGCGCGCCGCGACGAGGAGAAGAGCCGCGCCAAGGAGCGCGTCTTCAGCTTCCGCGACCGGCACCACCGCTGGGACCCCAAGAACCAGCGCCCGGAGCTGTGGGACCTGTACAACACGCGCGTCAACCAGGGCGAGTCGATCCGGGTCTTCCCGCTCTCCAGCTGGACCGAGCTGGACGTGTGGCTCTACATCTGGAAGCACGGCCTGCCCGTGGTGCCGCTGTACCTGGCGGCGCCCCGGCCCGTCGTCGAGCGCGGCGGCACGCTGATCATGGTGGACGACGGGCGCCTGCCGCTCGAGCCCGGCGAGAAGCCGCGCATGCTGAAGGTGCGCTTCCGCACGCTGGGCTGCTACCCGCTGAGCGGCGCGATCGAGAGCGAGGCGGACACGCTGGAGAAGGTGATCGAGGAGATGCTGATGGCCCGCACCAGCGAGCGCCAGGGCCGGCTGATCGACCACGACCAGTCGGGCAGCATGGAAGAGAAGAAGCGCGAGGGGTACTTCTGATGCAGGGTCCGGCACTTGCTGAAGGTCAGCGCGTCGAGGACTACCTGGGCCGCTACGAGCGGAACGAGCTGCTGCGTTTCCTGACGTGCGGCAGCGTCGACGACGGCAAGAGCACGCTCATCGGGCGCCTGCTGCACGACACCGGCCGCATATACGAGGACCACCTGGCCGCGCTGGAGCGCGACAGCAAGGTGCACGGCACGACCGGCGGCGGGCTGGACCTGGCGCTGGCGGTCGACGGCCTGAAGGCCGAGCGCGAGCAGGGCATCACGATCGACGTCGCCTGGCGCTACTTCGCCACCGCGCGGCGCAGCTTCATCATCGCGGACTGCCCGGGCCACGAGCAGTACACGCGCAACATGGCGACGGGCGCCAGCCACTGCCAGCTGGCGATCACGCTGATCGACGCGCGCAAGGGCGTCAGCGTGCAGACGCGGCGCCACGCGTTCATCGCCAGCCTGCTGGGCGTCCGCCACGTGGTGGCGGCGGTCAACAAGATGGACCTGGTCGGATGGGACGAGGGGCGATTCCGCGAGATCGAGCGCGAGTTCCTGGACTTCTGCGGGCGGATCGGCATCCCCGACCCCATCGTGGTGCCGATCAGCGCGCTGGGCGGCGACAACGTCGTGACGCGCAGCGCCAACACGCCCTGGTACAGCGGCAGCCCCGTGCTTGGACTGCTGGAGTCGGTGCCCGTCGAGCGGCCCAGTCCCGATGCCGCGTTCCGCATGCCGGTGCAGTGCGTGATCCGGCCGGACCTGGACTTCCGCGGCTTCGCGGGGCGGATCGCCAGCGGCAGCGTGAAGCCCGGCGACCGCGTGAAGGTGCTGCCCAGCGGCAAGGAGACGCGCGTGCGGCGCATCGCACGCGCGCCCGAGGACGGCGGCGACGCGTCGGTGGCGTGGGCGCCGCAGAGCGTGGTGCTGACGTTCGAGGACGAGGTCGACTGCAGCCGCGGCGACGTCGTGGTCTGCATCGGCCGCGACCCGGCGGTGACGCAGCGCATCGAGTGCGACATGGTGTGGATGCAGGAGGCCCCGCTCGTTCCCGGCCAGCAGTTCGTGCTGCGCACCGGCACCAAGGCGACCAACTGCACCGTGCGCCGCGTGCGATGGCTGGTGGACGTCAACACGCTGGCCACCGCGCCCGCCGAGACGCTGCGGCTGAACGAGATCGGGCGCGTGGAGCTGGAGTGCGAGGAGCGCGTGGTCGTCGACGCGTACCGCGACTGCAAGGGCACCGGCGGGCTGATCCTGGTGGACCGCCTGACCAATGCGACCGCCGGCTCCGGCATGGTGCGCCTGCCCGGCGAGGACGGCGCGAGGCGCGCGCACTGGGAGACGCAGGCGCTGGCCACGCTCGAGCGCCCCGAGGAGAGGCCGAGCTCCGTGACGCCCGAGGAGCGCGAGCGCCGCTGGCGCCAGCGCCCGCGCACGATCCTGGTCTACGGCCCCCCGCACAGCGGCAAGACGCGCACCGCGCACGAGCTGGAGCGGAAGCTCTTCGACGAGGGCGCGGCGGTGGTGGTGCTGGACGGCCAGGCGCTGCGGCGCGGCCTGAGCAAGGACCTCGGCTTCGGCGACGAGGACCGCAGCGAGAACCTGCGCCGCGCCGCCGAGATCGCGCGGCTCCTGAACGACCAGGGCTACGTGGTGATCCTGGCGATGGTGGCGCCGCAGGCCGAGGCGCGCGCGAAGGCGCGCGAGCTGGTGGGCGCGGACCGGTGGGAGGAGCGGGCGCTGGGAACCGCGAACCGGGCCGGCGAGGGTGCGGGATGATGAGCGGTGCGCCGGATGGACCGATCGCGGTGATCCCGGCGCGGGGCGGCAGCAAGCGCGTGCCTCGGAAGAACGTGCGCCCGTTCGCGGGGCGTCCGATCATCGCATGGTCGATCGAAGCCGCGATGCGGAGCGGCTGCTTCTCGAGGATCATCGTGTCCACGGACGACGAGGAGATCGCGAAGGTGGCTTCCGCGCATGGCGCCGAGGTGCCGTTCCGCCGGCCGGCCGAACTGGCCGACGACCATGCAACGACGTCGGCCGTGATCGCGCACGCGGTCGGGTGGGCGCTCGGCGAGGGGCTGCGTCCGGCCGCGGCATGCTGCCTCTACGCGACCGCGCCCTTCCTGATGCCCGCCGACATCCGGGAAGGGGCCCGGCTGCTCGCGTC
>CANHFL010000137.1 GCA_947459855.1 Planctomycetaceae bacterium
CATCTGGTTGGCCATCCCGGATCCCTGCGCCATGAGGAGCGCCGAGACGCCCGTGGCAAGCACCACCCACGGCAGCAGGCGCGCCACGCCCAGGCGATCGACCAGCATGCCGGCGGGCAGCTGGAAGATCGCGAACGCCACGAGGTACGACGCCGAGACCATGCTCGACTGGGCGTCGGTCAGCCGCAGCTCGGCCGCCATCTCCGACTGCAGCGGCGCGAAGGCGTTCTCCAGCGATCCCTGCACGGTCATGAACGCGACCATGAGGCCGAACGCGAGGATCGCGGTGCCACGGGGCGGCAGCGTCCGTGCGGGCTCGGCGGCGGCGGTTGCCATCGGCCGGAAGGTACCCTGTGCGCATGGTCCGCAAGCTCATCCTCGGCACGGTGGTCGGCGCGGTCGCGGCGTTCCTGTGGGCGTACGTCAGCTGGTCGGCGGTGCGGCTCTATGACTGGGCCGTGCAGCCGCTGCCCGCGGCGGCCGAGCTGGCGCCGCAGTTCGCGCGCGCGGTGCCGCGCGACGGGGCGTATGCGTTCCCGTGGCTCGACGTCGATGCCGTGCGCGCGATGCCGCCCGCCGAGCACGACCGCGCGATCGCCGACTGGCGCACCGCCACGCAGGAGGGCCCGACCGGAGTGCTGCTCGTCCGCCGCGAGGGCCGCGACCCGCTGGGCGCCGCGCGCTACGCGACGGCGTTCGGCTACTTCGCGCTCTGCGCGTTCCTGATGAGCGTGCTGATGGCCACGATGCGCTGCCCCTCGTGGGTGGGCCGATGGACGATCGGCATGCTGATCGCGCTCTTCGCCGCGATGGCCGCCGACGGCCCCGACCTGGCGTGGTACCAGCTGCCTGCGCGCTGGGTCTACGCGGGGATCGCGGACACGTTCCTGACGTGGACCGTCGCCGCGGCGGCGATCGCGGGCGTGGTGCGGCCTGCTGCGGCGCCGGGCACGCCCGCATCCCCCTCCGGTACCCTCCCCGCGTGAAGTTCCAGGCACCCAAGGGCACCCGCGATTTCTATCCCGCCGAGATGGCCGTGCGCCGACGCATCGAGCGTGCGTGGCGCGACGCCAGCATCGCGTTCGGCTTCGACGAGGTCGATGGCCCGACGTTCGAGCACCTGGAGCTCTACACCGCCAAGAGCGGCGAGGGGATCGTCAACGAGCTCTTCAGCTTCCGCCGCGCCGGCGGCGAGGACGACTACGCGCTGCGGCCCGAGTTCACGCCGACGCTGGCGCGCATGGTCGCCGCGCGCGCCGCGCAGCTGCCGATGCCCGTGAAGTGGTTCGCCGTGCCGAACTTCTTCCGCGCCGAGCGCCCGCAGCGCGGACGCCTCCGCGAGTTCTTCCAGTGGAACGTCGACCTGCTCGGCGCCGAGGGCCCGGCCGTGGACGCCGAGGTGATCGGCGTCGCGGTGAGTTCGCTGGAGCGCCTGGGCCTGACCGCGAAGGACGTGCGCGTGAAGATCAGCCACCGCGTGGCCGCCGCAAAGCTGGTGCGCGCGCTCGGCGTGGCCGAGGACAAGGTGGCGGGGGCGTTCGAGCTGCTGGATCGCCGCGACAAGATGGCGCCCGACGAGTTCACGCAGCGCGCCGCGGCGCTGGGCCTGGGCGGCGACGCGCTGGCGCGCTTCGAGGGCGCGGTCCGCACGCGCGTGCCGATGTCCGAGGACCCCGCGAAGCTGGCCGCCGTGGCGGGCATCCCCGCCGAGGACCTGGCCGAGCTGGCCGCGCTGCGCGGCGCGATCGCCGCCGCGGGGCTGGCCGAGTGGTGCGAGTTCGACCTGGGGATCGTGCGCGGGCTGGCCTACTACACGGGCACGGTGTTCGAGATCCACGAGGCCTCGGGCGGCGAGCGCGCGATCGCGGGCGGCGGCCGGTACGACGGGCTGGTCGAACTCTTCGGCGGCCCGAAGACGCCGGCGATGGGCTTCGGCATGGGTGACGTGGTGCTTGGCCTGGTGCTGGCCGACCGGGGCCTGCTGCCGAAGGACGGCGCGGAACTGCTGCCGCGCCCGGACGCGTTCGTGATCAGCGGCGGCGACCCGGCCGCCGAGGCCGAGCTGCCGCGCCTGGTCGCGGCGCTGCGCAAGGCGGGCCTGCACGTGCGCCACAGCTACAAGGCGACGCGCAACGTGGGCAAGCTGCTGGGCGACGCGTCCAAGCAGCGCTCGCGGTTCGCAGTGATCCTTGGCGCCGAGATCGCGCAGGGCTCGGTGCAGGTGAAGGACCTGGCCTCGGGCGAGCAGCGCGCGATGGCGGTGGGCGACCTGCTGCCGATGCTGCTGCGTTAGAACAGCGCCGCGACGACGAACAGCACCCAGATCGCCAGGCCGATCGAGAGCTTCACCAGCAGCCCTGCGGTTCGCCCGACGGCGGCGCCGACGGCGGCCATCGCCGCGCGGCCGGGTCCGCGATCGGCGTAGCTCAGCTCCATCAGGAATGCGCCGGCTGCGGCGCCGCCCAGCGCGCCCAGCAGGCTGCCGATGATCGGCACGAACGAGAAGAGCACCATGCCCGCGATCCCGCCGATCACGGAGCCGATCACCGCTCCCCACATGCCGCGGGCGCGAGCGCCGGTCGCCTTTGCGCCCGCCGCGCCCATGAACGCCTCGGCCACCTCTCCCAGGAACGCAAGCACGAGGCCGGCGGCGATCGTCCACCAGCTGAAGAGCGGGGAGTGCCCATCGGTGGCCACCAGCGACCAGACCTGGAAGATGCACGCCAGCAGCACCAGCAGCCAGTTGCCGGGCAGCAGGACCAGCTGCACCAGCAGGCAGACGGCTCCGAGGACGGCGAAGAGGGTGGACGCGAGGATCGTGCCGACGGTCATCGGGGGTCTCCGGGCTCAGCGGCGGCCGCGTGGAGCAGGTCGAGCCCCCCGCCCGCGCGGCGCACGAACCGCACGGTACCGCGCGCGCCGTCGGTCCACGTGACGGTGGCGCCGCCGCCCGGCGCCGTGGTCCACGTCCCGCGCGCCACCGGGAACACGTCCCCGCGTCCCCGGTCGAGGGCGCGCGGCGCGTCCAGCCGCAGGTAGAGCCCGCGGTGGTCGTGGATGCGCTCGGCGCGAAGGTTGGCGTCCGCACGGCGGAAGTCGGCCGGGGCACTCGTCGCGCGGTCGGCGGCACCTGGGTCGATCTCCACCCGCCACGTCGCGGCGCACGCGTCGTCGTCCCCTGCGGGCGGGCGGACCGCCAGCAGCAGGTCGAAGTGCGCGGGGCCATCGCCGGGCCGGTGCCACAGCAGGGCCGCCGGCAGCGGCAGGCTGTCGGCGGGGACCGCGGGAATGTGCTCCGGCGCACCCTGCACGCCGATATCATCCCATGAACCCGGTCGGCCGCGCGCCGGCCACCAGCCGTTGCCAGGAGGGCACGCCATGCACCAGACGTCCACGACACGCAGGATCGCCGTCGTCGCCTCGCTCGCCTCGTCCGCATTCCTCTTCGCCGCGCTTGCCGGGTGCGAATCCACGCCCACGGCCGGCGGCACCGAGGGCCGCGGCTACAACAACGCCGAGCTGCGCATCAAGCAGTCCAACGAACTGCTCGAGAAGGGCGACTTCGACGGCGCCGCGGCACAGGTCGCGCCCGTCGTGAAGGACGTCCCCGGCAACTGGGAGGCGCAGTTCGCCTACGGCCGCGCGATGCTGGGGAAGGGCGAGCTCGAGGACGCGCGCCGTGCGCTGGACCGCGCCTACCGCATCCAGCCGAAGAACGAGCAGGTCGTCTCGTCGCTGGGCACCTGCATGGCGCGCCAGAAGGACGTCAAGGACGCGTACCAGCTGCTGCGCTCCTTCGGCAAGGAGTTCCGCTCGTGGCGCGCCTACCTGGCGCTGAGCCACGTGGCCGAGGAAGCGAACGACCCCGATACCGCCGTCACCGCCGCCGACGAGGCGATCAAGGTCAACGAGCCGCTCCCGGGCGGCCGCGCCTCGATCGACCCGTACATGCGCGCCGCCGACCTGGCGTTCCGCTACGGCAAGGACGCGCAGGGCATCCGCCGCCTGCGCCAGGCGTACGGCGTGAACCCCGACTACCCGCCGATCGCCGTCGAGCTGCAGAAGCGCGGCGTGAAGATCGACGCCACGACCGCGCTCCCCCTCGGCCCCTGAGCACGGGGCACCAGGCCGCATGACGCCGAACGCCGATCCCCGCGAACGCTGGCTGGCGTGGCTTGGCACGCTGGGCGACCTTGCCCGGCTGCGCATGCTGCGCCTGCTGGAGCGCGAGGAGCTGGGCGTCGGTGAACTGGCCCGTGCGCTGCAGCTGCCGCAGAGCACGGTGAGCCGCCACCTGAAGCCGCTCTTCGAGCAGGGCTGGGTGACCAAGCGCCCCGAGGGCACGCAGAGCCTCTACCGCATGCCCGCCGGCGACCTGCCCGGCGACATGCGCGACCTGTGGCGCATGAGCCTCGAGCACCTGGGCTCCGGCCCTGCGTGCGAGGAGGACGACGCCCGCCTGGCCGAGGTCCTGGCCGCGCGCCGCGTCGACAGCCGCACGTTCTTCGGCCGCATCGGCGGCGACTGGGACGAGCTGCGCCGCGAACTGTTCGGCGAGGCCTTCGGCTCCGACGCGCTGCTGGCGCTGCTGCCCCCGGAGGCGGTCGCGGTCGACCTCGGCTGCGGCACCGGCGAGGCCGCGGAGCGCCTTGCGCCCGTCGTGCGCCGCGTGATCGCGATCGACCGCGAGCCGTCGATGCTCTCTGCCGCGCGCCGCCGGCTGGCGCGCTTCACGAACGTCGACTTCCGCGAAGGCGACCTCTTCCATCCGCCGCTC
>CANHFL010000138.1 GCA_947459855.1 Planctomycetaceae bacterium
CCGGACGTCGCCACCGCCGCCGGGCTGGTGATGGTGCTGATCGGCAGGCTGCCAGGCACCGGCGACCATGTCGAGTGGAAGGGCTGGCGCTTCGAGGTCGT
Organism: Planctomycetaceae bacterium; assembly: GCA_947459855.1. Lineage (GTDB taxonomy): Bacteria > Planctomycetota > Phycisphaerae > Phycisphaerales > SM1A02 > UBA966. Next base: position 102 of record CANHFL010000138.1, read on the forward strand.
CGACCTGGACGGCACGCGCCTGGACAAGCTGCTCGTCAGCCCTCGTCCGGCAGCGGCTTCCCGCTGAACGCCGCGAGCGCCGCCAGTGCGCCCGCGCGCGCGGCCCCATGGTCGACGATCGGGCGCGGGTACGTCACGCCGAGATCGACGCCAGCCTGCACCAGCACCAGCGGCGGTGCCTCCCACGGCGCATGCAGGGCCTCATCCGGCAGCCTCGCAAGTTCCGGCACCCATCGGCGGATGTAGGCCCCCGCCTCGTCGAACTTCTGTCCCTGCGTCACCGGGTTGAAGATGCGGAAGTACGGCGCGGCATCGGCTCCGCACCCCCCCGCCCACTGCCAGCCCAGCGAGTTGTTCGCCAGATCGGCGTCGACGAGCGTATCCCAGAACCACGCCGCGCCCTCGTTCCACGAGACGAGCAGGTGCTTGACCAGGAAGCTGGCGACCACCATCCGCACGCGGTTGTGCATCCAGCCGGTGTGCCAGAGTTCGCGCATGCCGGCATCGACCAGCGGATAGCCCGTGCGGCCACGCTGCCACGCGCGCAGCGCCGCGGGGTCCGTGCGCCACGGGAACCGCTTGAACTCGGCGCGCAGGGGCTCGTCGGCCGTGCGCGGGAAGTTGGCCAGCACGTGGTGCGCGAACTCGCGCCAGCCGAGCTCGGAGAGGAACTTGTCCGCGCTGCGGCGATGGGCGTCGTCCCCGCGCTGCATCGCGTCGGCCACCGCGTGCCATGCCTGGCGCGGGCCGATCTCGCCGAAGTGGAGGTGCGGCGAGAGCCGGGAGGTGTCCGGCCGATCCGGGAAATCGCGGCCTTCCGCGTATCGCCCCACGGCGCCGTCCAGGAACGTCTTCAGCCGCGCGGCGGCACCGGTCTCGCCCGGGTTCCACTCGGCGGCAAGGCCGGCGTCCCATGAAATCGCCGGACGCAGGCCCAGCGAGTCGATCGTGACGCCACCCGGCACACGCTCCGGCGCGTGCAGCGCCTTCGGCGCGGGGTGCGGCCGCTCGGGCACGCGGATCGCGCGGCACGCCTTCCAGAACGGCGTGAAGACCTTGTACGGCATGCCGCTGCCGGTGCGCGGCTCGTGGGGCTCGTACAGGAGGGCCGAGTTGAAGCTGGCGTGCCCGATGCCGGCCGCATCCAGCGCGTCGATCAGCCGCTCCTCCTGGCGCACCGCCGCCGGCTCGTAGCGCCGCGACCAGTGCACGCGCGTCGCACCGGACTCGCGCGCAAGTTCGGGCAGCGCCTTCACGGGATCACCGGTCCGCACCAGGAGCGGGGAACCAAGCGCGGCCAGTCGCGCGGCCAGCGCGCGCAGCGAACGGTCCATCCACCAGCGCGTGGCGCCACCGGGCGCCCAGTGGCCCTCGGATTCCGGGTGCCAGAGGAAGACCGGCAGCACGGGCCCCGCCTCCGCGGCGGCCAGCAGCGCTGGGTGATCCTCGGTCCGGAGGTCCTGACGGAACCAGACGATCGTCGTCATCCGAACCTCCCGGTCTCGAAGCGGAACGCGGCATCGAGCGTCGGCACCGCCCACTGGAACCCCGCCGCGCGCAGCCGCGTCGGCGCGACGAACGCGCCCTCGAGCAGCAGGCGCTCGCCCATCTCTCCGAACATCGCCTTCACCGCCATCGCCGGCAGCGGCGTGCATGCGGGGCGCCCAAGGACCGCGCCCAGCTCGCGGCCGAAATCGCGATTGGAGCACGCCGACGGTGCGACCGCGTTCACCGCGCCCTCCAGACGCCCGGCGATCGCCCAGCGAAGCACGCCGAGCAGGTCGTCGAGGTCGATCCAGCTCATCCCCTGCTCGCCGCTGCCCACCGGGCCGCCCATGCCCATGCGGAACGGCGTAAGCAGCTTCCCGAGCGCACCGCCACGCGCGCTCAGGACGACGCCGATCCGCACATGCACCACGCGGATGCCCGCATCGCGCGCCGCGTCGGCCGCACGCTCCCAGGCCTCGCACGTCTCGGCCAGGAAGCCGTCTCCACGGGCCGACGACTCATCCACCGTCCCCGGGCCCGGACGATTGCCGTAGAAACCGATCGCGCTGGCGCACACCAGGACCTTCGGCTTGCGCTGCAGCCCCGCCAGCGTGCGGGCCAGCGCCGCGGTGCCGTCGACACGGCTCGCGACGATCTCGCGCTTGCGCGCGTCCGTCCAGCGTCCGTCGGCGATGCCGGCGCCGGCCAGGTGCACGACCGCGTCCAGTCCCTCGAGCGCCTTCGCGTCGAACGTGCCGCTGCGGGAATCCCACGCGACGTCGCCGCGCGCGGCATCCGCCTTGCCGCGAACGATCCGTCGAACGTCGTGGCCCGCGGTCGTCAGGAACGGCACCAGCGCGCCACCCACCAGGCCGTTGGCGCCGCTCACCGCCACGTGCAGCCGTTCGCCCAGGAACGGCCGGTGGTGGTGCATGTCGTGGTGCATGCGCACGTGGCGCCAGCGGAACATGCGCTGCAGGTCGCGCTCGACGGTGCGGCCGCCCAGCGCACGCCCGAGCACGCCGCCCGGCAGCTCGTACTGCACGCGGTCCTCGAGCAGGCTGGACGCATCGCCCTCCGGAAGGAACGAGTGTCGGTGGTGCCACGAAGCGAACGGCCCGCGCTCCTGTGTGTCCTCGAACGACCGCCCCGGCAGCACGTCGTGGTGCCGCGCGACCCACTCGATCCACGTGCCGAACTTCCGCACGCGGAAGCGCGCGACGGCGCCGTCGACGATCGCCACCGGGCGTTCGAGCACCTCGGCCTCCTCCCACGGCGGGAGCAGGCGGTCGATCGCGCCGGGGCGGAAGTGCCAATCGGCCAGGAAGCCGACGGGCACGGGCATGACGCTGCTGCGGACGAGTACGGCCATGGGGGTGGTCTACCTCTTCGGGCGTTCGAAGGTCGGCGAGGGCTCCAGCCGCTCGCCGCGGACGAGGACGTCGCGGACGTGCACGAACGCCGCCGCATCACGGGAACGTTCCTCGGGCGCACGCTTCCGCAGCGACGCAAGCACCTGCGCCATGCGGGGATTCGTCCGCAGGGTGGCCTCGTGGCGCGCCAGGTACGCCCAGTACAGGCGAGTGAGCGGGCACGTGCGGTCGGGCGTGAACGCGCAGCCCTCGCAGCAGTCGCCCATGCGGTCGATGTACGCCGCTCCCGCGACGTAGGGCTTGGTGGTCATGACGCCGCCCGCGGCAAACGTGGCCATGCCCAGAACGTTCGGCTCCACGACCCAGTCCCACGCATCCATGTAGGCCACCCAGAACCAGTCGGTGAGCGCGCGCGGGTCCACGTCCAGCAGCGACGCGATGTTGCCCAGCACCATGAGGCGCGTGATGTGGTGGCTCCACGCCTCGTCCCAGACGGAGGCGACCACCGTGTCCAGGCAGCGCAGGCCGCTCGCCTTGCCCCAGTACGCGGGCGGCAGCTGCGTCGCGGCGCCGAGGTGCGAGGGGCATCCGCCGCCGTCGACCCCTGCGGGCGCGTCGGCCGCCGGCTGCCATGCACGGCCCGCCCAGGCAGCGAAGCCCGCATCGCCCGGGACCTCGGCCGTGCGTGCGCCCTGCCGGAACCCGTCCGTTGCAGCATGCACGTGGCGCACGAATTCCCGCCAGCCCAGCACCTGTCGGACGAATCCCTCGACGCTCTGGATGGGCGCGCCCGACGCCAGCGCGCCCTCCACCAGTTCACGCGGGAGGATCCGCGAGAGGTTCAGGGCCGGCGAGATGCGCGTGTGGAACAGCCCCGTGCTGCGGGTGCTGATCGCGTCCTCGTACGGCCCGAAGTGAGGCAGGCAGTGGCCCACGGCCCACGTCCACAGCCGCTCCGCATCCGCGCGCGTCCCGGGCAGCGTCTCGAGGTCCAGCCGACCGGGGTGCGCGGCGTAGCGCTCGGCGATCTCGCGCGCGACGTCGCGGCGCCGCTCGTCCATCGCGAAGCGCGGCGGATCCGGCGCGGCCGGGATGCCGTCCCAGCGCTCGCGGTTCTCGGTGTCGAAGCTCAGGCGTCCACCGGCGAAGGACCCGTCCGGCTCCATCAGGATGCCGGTGCGCTGGCGCAGCGCGCGGTAGAACGCGTCCATGCGGAATCCGCCCGCCGCGGTGCGTGCCGCGCGGAAGTCGTCGGCCGTCGAGAGCCAGGTGCGGTTCGGCACCCAGCCGAGCGCACCGGCTTCGACGAGCGGCGCAAGTTCCGCTCGCACCTCCCGCTCCGCGGGCTCGGCGGCGACGAGCGGACCGTGCTCGGCCGCGAATGCACGCAGCGCGTCCAGCATGGATCCCCCGGTCCGCAGCTCGCGCACCTCCGCGCCGCCGGCGCGCAGCTCGTCGGCGAACGCCCGCTGGTTCAGCAGGACGAGCGCCACCCGCTGGACGTGGTAGGGGCGGCGCGAGAGCCACTCGCCGCTCTCGACCAGCACCACGCGGCGGCCCCGGACCCCGACGGCCAGCGGCCCGACCTCAGGATGCAGCTGGTCGGGCAGCACCAGCACCCACCCGTGGGGATCGGTGCGGCTGCTGCGGGGGACCTTCGGCGCGGGGGGCATCCCGGGCGGCTTCGCCTGTACCCCGCGCCCGGTTTCGGCCGACAACTACCATCGGGCGAACCGCACCGGATTCCCCGGCGTCCCACCCCACGCAATGACCACCGAGACCCCCGCCGCTCCGTCC
>CANHFL010000139.1 GCA_947459855.1 Planctomycetaceae bacterium
ATCAACGTCGTCTTCCACCTGGGCATCGATCCGAAGGCCGCCGACCAGGCGCTCCGCGGCTCGGTCGCCCTGCCCCACGGCATCGGCAAGAGCGCGCGAGTGATCGCGTTCTGCCCGTCCGACAAGGTGCCTGCGGCGAAGGCCGCCGGTGCGGTCGAGGCCGGCGCCGAGGAACTGGTCGCCAAGATCGAGGGCGGCTGGATGGACTTCGACGTCGCCGTCGCCAGTCCGGACATGATGCGCGTCGTCAGCCGCCTGGGCAAGGTGCTCGGCCCGAAGGGGCTCATGCCCTCGCCGAAGGCCGGCACGGTCACCCCGAACGTCCCCGAGGCCGTCAAGGAGTACTCGGCGGGCAAGCAGGAGTACCGCAACGACGACGGCGCGAACGTCCACGGCATCATCGGAAAGATGTCGTTCAAGGACGACCAGCTCGTCGACAACCTCAACGCCTTCGTGGCGACCATCCTGAAGGTCAAGCCGGCCTCCGCGAAGGGCGTCTACGTCAAGAAGTGCGTGATCGCAGCGTGCATGTCCCCGGGCGTGCCCGTCGCAGTCTGACCCCCGAAGCAAGCCACAGGAGACTCACATGTCGAAGCCTGTCAAGCAGATGATCGTCAAGGAGTACCGCAAGCGCTTCGAGGGCGTGGAGGGCGCAGTCGTCGTGGAGATCCGCGGCATGGACGCGTCCGCCACGAACAAGATGCGCACCGACTTCGCGCGCAAGAGCGTGAAGGTCGCGGTCGTCAAGAACGCCCTCGCCCGCTCCGCCTTCAAGGGCCACGCCCTCGAGGGCCTGGGCGAGCACTTCACCGGCCCCACCGCCATCGTCTACTCGCGCGACAGCGTGATCGACCTGGCGCGTGACCTGGTCAAGTGGTCGAAGGGCATCGAGAGCTTCACGTTCAAGGCCGCCATCCTCGAAGGCATCGTCTTCGAGGGCGTCGCGGGCGTGCACAAGCTCAGCAAGATGCCGACCCGGGCCGAGGCCCAGTCCAACGTCGTCACCCTCGTGCTCTCGCCGGCGCGCAACCTCATGGGCGCCGTCAAGGGCCCCGGTGGCCGCGTGATGGGCATCGTGAAGGAAGTCCAGTCCCGTCTCGAGAAGGGCGAGGCGATCACCGCGAAGGCGGGCTGATCGGCCTCTCCCCTGCTCGTCAACACCGTTTCGTCTCGTCCCCCATCTGTCCAACCACCGTCCGACTGGCCCGCGAAGCGGGTTAAAAACTGGGCGTTCCAGTTCCTCTCGGAGGTCCATCAAGTGATTTGGAGCTCACCATGACTGCTACCGAAGCCAAGACGTTCGACGCGAAGATCAAGACCCTCGGCGACTCGATCGCCGCGCTGTCCCTCAAGGACGCGGTTGACCTCGCGGACTACATGAAGGACACCTACGGCATCGAGCCCGCCGCCGGCGGCGCCGTGATGATGGCCGCTGGTGGTGGTGGCGACGCCGCCCCGGCCGCCGCTGCCCAGACCGAGTTCGACGTCATCCTCAAGGAGGCCGGCGCGAACAAGATCAACGTCATCAAGGTCGTGCGCGAGGCCACCGGCCTCGGCCTGGCCGACGCGAAGGCCGTCGTCGACGGCGCGCCGAAGGCCGTCAAGGAGAAGATCTCCAAGGAAGACGCCGACAAGCTCAAGGCTGCCCTTGAGACCGCCGGCGCCAAGGTCGAGGTCAAGTAAGACCTGGCCCTTCCGCGGCTCGGGCCCCTGCACCACTGCATGGGCCACCGCACCAAGAACCCACCGGAAGCCCGGCCCATGCGGCCGGGCTTCCGCGCTTTTGCCCGCGGTGTCGGCGCCGGGCCGCCGCGTCCCGAAACCACGCGCCTTGGATCTGTCCGAATAACCTGAGAATCAAATCAGCAAACGCCGTGCCATGATCGAGCCGATGAGTTGCGGTTTGGGCCGATTCCCACTATCGTTGGCGATCTTGGCGGCGGCACGACCCACAACGAAGAACCAGTGACCAGCGCGAAGCCCTTCGCGGGCCGCTGCCTTGCTTTCGCTTTTGGAACGAGAGGCGATCACCATGTCGACGAACCCCATCCGCGATTTCTCGAAGAAGCGCGGCGAAGCCGATCCCGTCCCCGATCTCATGAAGGTGCAGCAGGAGGCGTATGAGCGCTTCCTGCAGATGCGCAAGGACGCCAAGCAGCGTGACCCGCTGCTCGGCCTGGAGGCCCTCCTCAAGGAGGTCTTCCCGATCGAGTCCTACGACATGACGATGAAGCTGGAGTACCTCCACTACCGGCTGGAGGAGCCCCGCTACACGCGCGACGAATGCCGCGAGCTGCGCCTGACCTACGGCCGCCCGCTGCGCGTCGCCGTCCGCCTGACCAAGGGCGAGGGCGAGCCCGTCACCGAGGAGGAGATCTACCTCGGCGACATCCCGATCATGATGGGCGGCGGCGAGTTCATCGTGAACGGCGCCGAGCGCGTGATCGTCAGCCAGCTGCACCGCAGCCCTGGCGTCGACTTCAGCATCGCGTCCAGCTTCGGTGACCGCCCGCTGCACAGCAGCCGCATCATCCCCGAGCGCGGCTCGTGGATCGAGCTGGAGGTGACCAAGAAGGACGTGCTGGCGATGCGAATCGACCAGAGCACGAAGCTGGCCGCCACCACCTTCCTCCGCGCGCTGGACGAGAAGTACTCGACCACCGAGAAGATCCTCGAGGAGTTCTACGAGGTCGAGGACCTGGCGGTCAAGAAGCTGCAGCCCCACCACTACTCGGCCGAGCTGATCATCGACAGCGACAGCGGCGAGGAGCTCTGCCGCGTCGGCGCGCCGATCGGCGACCGCATCGAGGAGATCCTGGCCTCGAACCTGAAGACGGTCCGCGTGATCACCAACCCCGGTGACCCGCTGATCCTGAACACGCTGGCCGAGGAGAAGCTGGACTTCCTGGCCGAGGTCAGCGAGCACGAGGCGGCGCTGCTGAAGATCTACGGCCGCCTGCGCCCGGGCAACCCGCCGCAGGTCGACAAGGCCCGCAAGCTCTTCGACGAGAAGTTCTTCGACGACACCCGCTACCGCCTGGGCCGCGTCGGCCGCTTCCGCATGAACCGGAAGTTCGAGCACGACCCGCGCTACAAGAAGGTCGGCGAGGACGTCCAGCGCATCCGCGCCGAGGACTTCCTGGCGGTGATCCGCTACATCCTCGACCTGCGCGCCAAGAAGCAGGGCGTGATCGTCGACGACATCGACCACCTGGGCAACCGCCGCCTGCGCACGCTGGACGAGCTGGCCACCGAGGAGATGCGCAAGGGCTTCCTGAAGCTCAAGCGCACCGTCCAGGAGCGCATGAGCGTCAAGGAGCCGGGCGAGATCGGCAAGATCGCCGACCTCGTCAACTCCAAGAGCATCTCCAGCGCCATCGAGTTCTTCTTCGGCCGCAGCGAGCTCTCGCAGGTGGTCGACCAGACGAACCCGCTGTCGACGCTGGTGCACGAGCGGCGCCTCTCGGCCCTCGGGCCGGGCGGCCTCAACCGCAAGCGCGCCGGCTTCGAGGTGCGCGACGTGCACATCTCGCACTACGGCCGCATCTGCCCCATCGAGACGCCGGAAGGCACCAACATCGGCCTGATCGCGTCGCTCGGCATCTACGCCGAGATCGACGACTACGGCTTCCTGCAGACGCCCTACCGCGAGGTCAAGGGCGGCAAGGTGTCGGGCAAGATCGTCAAGCTCCGCGCCGACGAGGAGCTCAAGCACACGCTGGCCCCGTCCGACGCCGTCGACGTGGACGGCAAGGTCGCCAACGTCCGCAACACCAAGATCGAGAAGGTCTTCGCCCGCCGCCGCACCGGCAAGGACGAGTCCAACGACGTCGACATGGTGCTGGTGGAGCCCGAGGAGGTGCAGTTCGTCGACATCAGCCCCAAGCAGATCGTCGGCGTCAGCGCCTCGCTGATCCCCTTCCTCGAGCATGACGACGCCAACCGCGCCCTCATGGGCTCGAACATGCAGCGCCAGGCGGTGCCGCTCGTCAAGAGCGACGCGCCCTGCGTGGCCACCGGCATGGAGCGCGTCGTGGGCAACCACTCGGGCATGATCGTGAAGGCCGTCCGCGGCGGCACGGTCACGTTCGTCGACGGCGAGCGCATCATCATCGACAACGCCGACGAGTACGTGCTCCGCAAGTTCGCGGGCCTCAACGAGCGGACCTGCCAGAACCAGCGCCCGATCGTGAAGCCCGGCCAGAAGGTGAAGGCCGGCGAGATCATCGCCGACGGCGCCTCCACGGTCCGCGGCGAGCTCGCCATCGGCAAGAACGTGCTCATCGCGTTCAACACCTTCGACGGCTACAACTTCGAGGACGCCATCGTCATCAACGAGCGCCTCGTCCGCGAGGACACGTTCACCTCGATCCACATCGAGAGCTTCGAGGTCGAGATCCGCGAGACGAAGCTTGGCCGCGAGGAGTTCACCCGCGACATCCCGAACGTCAGCGAGCGGATGCTCCGCAACCTCGACGAGCAGGGAATCATCGCGATCGGCTCGCGCGTCGGCCCCGGCGACATCCTCGTCGGCAAGGTCTCGCCGAAGTCGAAGAGCGAGCTCACGCCTGAAGAGAAGCTCCTCCACGCGATCTTCGGTCGCGCGGGCGAGGATGTGAAGAACGACTCGCTGGAGGTTCCGGCCGGCGTGGAGGGCGTGGTCATCGGCGCCAAGCGCTTCAGCCGCCGTCTGCACATGACGGAGGACCAGAAGAAGCAGCTCAAGCAGCAGATGGACGACTACACCAAGGAGAT
>CANHFL010000140.1 GCA_947459855.1 Planctomycetaceae bacterium
AGCCTCCACCGCAGCCTCAAGACCAAGTCCGGCGCCCTCAACCAGCACCGCAACGTGCTGACCCGCGCCGAGCGCATCGCGAAGCTCACTGCGGAGGAGCGCTTCAGCGAGGAGAAGAACTCGGCGCTCGGCATCGTGAAGGTGCGCAGCATCAAGGCTGCCGCCGGCAAGAAGCCGAAGAAGGAAGCCGCCGCCGAGGGCGCGGCCGCCACGCCCGCCGCCGGTGCGAAGGGCGCCGCCAAGCCGGCCGCCGGCGCCAAGCCCGCCGCAGGTGCCAAGAAGTAATCCGATGTCCGACCCGACCACCGAAGGCGGCCTCACCGGCCGCCTTTCCTTTTCGCGGATCGTCAGCCAGCGCGCCCACAGCATGGACGCCTCGGGCATCCGCCGCGTCTTCGACCTCGCGGCGAAGATGAAGGACCCGATCAACCTCTCGATCGGGCAGCCCGACTTCCCCGTGCCGCAGGTGATGAAGGACGCCGCGAAGGCCGCGATCGACGCGGACCGCAACGGCTACACCGTCACGCAGGGGATCCCCGAGCTCCTGGACGCCACCTGGAACCACCTGCGCACGGACGTCGGCTGGGACGGCCCGGGCGAGCACCGCGCGATGGCGATCACGAGCGGCACCAGCGGCGGCCTCTTGCTGGCCGCGATGGCCGTGCTGGACCCCGGCGACGAGATCATCATCCCCGACCCGTACTTCGTGATGTACGCGCAGCTCGGGAAGATGACCGGCGGCAAGGTCGTCCGCTGCGACACCTATCCCGACTTCCGCATGACGGCCGAGCGCATCGAGCGCTGCATCACGCCGCGCACCAAGGCGGTGATCGTGTGCACGCCGAGCAACCCGTGCGGCACGGTGCTGACCGGCGCCGAGCTGCGCGAGATCGTCGACCTCTGCCTGCGCAAGGACATCCTGCTGATCAGCGACGAGATCTACGACGAGTTCTGCTTCAGCGACGCGCGCGAGGATGGGCGCTGCCCGAGCCCCGCGCGCTACACGGACCAGTGCCTGCTGGTCCGCGGCTTCGGCAAGACCTACGGCTGCACGGGCTGGCGCCTGGGCTACGTGGCCGGGCCGCGAGAGGTGGTCGGCGAGATCTTCAAGTTCCAGCAGTACTCGTACGTCTGTGCCCCCAGCATGGCGCAGTGGGGCGTGCTGCCGGCCTTCGGCGTGGACCTCTCGCCGGTGATCCGCGACTACGAGAACCGCCGGCAGATGGTGGTGGACGCCTTCGCGGGCATCACCAGCGTGCCGCGTCCGGGCGGTGCGTTCTACGCCTTCGTCGAGGTACCGAAGCGGCTCGACATGACCGGGCAGCAGTTCATCGAGAAGGCGCTCGAGCACCGCGTTCTGGTGATCCCGGGCAACGTGTTCAGCGCGCGCGACACGCACTTCCGCATCAGCTTCGCCACCCGGCCCGACCGGCTTGCCGAGGGCCTGGCGGTCCTGCGCGGGCTGATGACTGCCTGAGCCGCTCCATCGCCGTGCCGGGGCCGCCGTGCGCACCGCGGCACGGAACGACCGCCAAAAGCACGAGCGCCCCGCGCAAGGCGGGGCGCTCGGTCGTTCATGCGTCGAAGGTCACTTGGACTTCGGCTTGTCCATGTTGCCGGCGTTGCCGGCCTGGGCCGAGTCCGCCGACTTCAGCTTGTCCTTGACGGCCTGCGCGCCGCTCGTGATCGAGCCGGCCGCGGGCGCGTCCTTGTTGACCTCGACGGGCTTCTTGGCGGGCGAGCCGCCGTCGCAGCCGGCCAGGAGGGCGATCGTCGCGGCGGCGCTCAGGGTCAGGATGCTCTTCATTGCAGGGGTCTCCGAGGATTGCTCGGCATGCGTTGGACGGCCCGAGCGCCGCGCCCTGGCGGCCTCCGGCGCGTGCCGGGTGCCGCAGGGCAGAGATTCGATACGTGTAGTGTCACCGAAGGGTTCGCGCGCCGTCAAGGGGCGGTTCCTGCCGGGCCACGGACCAGCCGCGCGCCGCCTTCGGCGCCGCCGGGCGCCAGCCAGCGCCACTGCGTGTGGTACGTCTCGTCGTTGTCGGCCACGCCCACCTGCACGCGGATGCCGGAAAGGTCTTCCGGCACGGTGCCGCCCGGCCAGTCGACCGTGCAGCGCAGGCGCCAGGCTGCGCCCTTGCGCTCGAGGAAATCGACCCGCATCCCGGGCATCGGGGCGAAGCCGGCGGTGAAGGGTTCGGCCAGCCACGTGGCTTCGCCCGCTGGCGTGCGCAGCGTGATCCGGACGGCATCGGCGTGCGGGTCCTTCAGGCGCTTGGCATCCGGCACGGACCACGCGGGCGCGCCGGCGGCGACGATGTCGGGCACGTCGATCTCGACGGTCAGCGTGCCCCCGCCAAGCCCCAGCCGGACGGTGGGGTTCGACTCGCGGGTGTCGTAGGGCGAGTAGTCCCACGCGAGCACCGGCAGCGCGGGGGATTCCGCCGCGTCGGACGCCGCCTGTGCCGCTCGGTCGATCGGGAGCCGCGTGGGCAGGTACACGGGGACGTCGCGGCCCTTCGAGTCGCGGAACACCGCGTACACGTCGACCTGCGGCGCGGGGGCACCCGGCTCCGGGCGCGACAGCGCGACATCGACCGGCACGGTGGCCTCGCCCTTCGGCGGCACGGTGACGTCGATCGCGGCGACCGTCGCACCCGCACGCGCGCCGCGCGCCATGGTCGCGTCCCACTGGATGTCGTCCAGCACGCGGCTGGTCCAGCCGTTGGTACCGCCGGCGGTCCCGGGCGTCCCGTTCCCGGCGCTGCCGGCGGTCCACCAGAGCTGTCGGCCACCGGCATCCCGCAACAGGCCCGGCGGCTCCAGCGTGATGCGCAGCGCGACGTCCGTGGGGTTCCGCACCTTCAGCGCGGTGGTGGCGCGTGCCGGCGCGGTGGGCGACGCCGGATCCGGCACCAGGCCTTCGAAGCGCACCGCCGGGCGCGGCTCGCGCAGCGCGAGCACGCGGTCCTGGTCGATGCGCGCGATGAAGTCCTCGGGCAGCACCATCCCGACCGGCTGGTGCCAGACGCGCAGGGCACCGTCCTCGCCGCAGTCGACGAACGTCAGGTGCTGCAGCTGGCCGGCCAGCGGGGGCTGGTCGATCATGCCGCCGCACGTCCCCACGATGTGGTACTGCACGCCGTCGACGTCGGCGTCGCGCTGCATGGCATGGAAGTGGCCGGCGATCACGGCCACCGTCCCGGCCTCCTTCAGGAGCGGCTGCACGCGCGTGTCCCAGCCGACCGACCCGTACCGCCAGAGCGGACGGTGCATCAGGACCACGACCGGCTTCCCGCGCGCGGCCGCGCGGCGCAGCGCACCCGCGAGCCATTCGACCTGGCTGTCCGAGACGCGGATGTTGCCGTCGCCCAGGCCCTCGTCGCTGAACATCACGATCGCCGTCACCAGGTCCAGCTCGGCCGCATACCAGAGCGGTCCGAAGGTGCTGCGGTAGAGCTTCGCGAACGTCCCGTCGCCGGCGGCGCGTGCGCCCGAGATCACGTCGTGGTTGCCGGGCGTCGGGAAGAAGGGTGCGGCCAGCGTGCCGACGATGCGCCGGTACTCGTCCGCCTGGCGGGACCACTCCGCGGCGTTGCGCGTGTACCCCTGCACCATGTCCCCGACGGTGAAGACCGCGTCGGGCCGGACGATCCCCAGGTCCTCGGTGGCGGCGCGCAGGTAGGGCAGGCCCCAGTCGCGGCCGGTGGTGCGGTCCGGCAGGATCGCGATGCGCTGCACGCGCGGGGCGGCCGGGGCGCTGATCGTCTGGCCGTCGGTGGCGGCGCCGGTCGCATCGCGGACGAACGCAGGGGGAACGGCGGCAGCGACGGCGGCCGCGGTGGCGGCCAGCGTGGCGAGGATCGGCAGGGCGGGGATCGCGTCCATGGGATGGTTCACGTGCCGGGGGCGGCGAAGGGGATGACGGGCCCGCGCACGGCACGGTGGCAGGCCTCGATCAGCTGCTCCGCGCATCGCGCGGAACCGAAGCGCGCCGCGGTACGCGCCGCGGCCTCGGCGCCGATCGCGCCGCTTTCGGGGTCGAGCAGCGCCCGCGTCAGCGCCTGCGTCCAGCTGTCGGCGTCGCGCGCATCGGTGACCAGTGCCGTGACGCCGTCGATCAGGTAGTCGGCGAACGGGTCGTCGGCGGCCAGCACGATGCGCCCGGCGCCCATCGCCTCCAGGACGATCGGCCGCGTGCCGTGCAGCACGTCCGCCACGATGAACACGCCGCATGCCAGGGCAAGCGGGCGCACCGATTCCAGCGCCGAGACGCCGTTGAGGAACTGGCTGATCTCCATCTCGCGCGCCAGGCGCCAGAGGCCGGGGTCGTGGCCGGGCGGGAACTCGATCGCCACCTGCAGCTCGGGCAGCGCGGGCGCGACGTCGGCGATCGCGGTGAAGATGGCGCGGTAGGCACCGTCGTCGCGCGCCTTCCCGACGATCGCGATGCTCTGGGGCGAGGGCGGCACGACCGCGGCGGCGCCCGGCGCGCGCACGCCGACCGGGATCACGGACACCAGCTCGGGCGGCACGATGCGTCCGGCGCGCACGGCCAGCGGGCCGGTCGACGTGCACACCAGGTCCAGTTGGCGCGTCCAGCGGCGCAGCGGCGCGGCGGCCAGCTCGTCCTCGGTGGCGAACGTGCCGATGAGCGCGCTCTCGAGGTCCTCGGCCAGCTCCGCGGCCGCGTCGAACGCGCGCGCGCCCAGGCTGACGAAGACGTCGGGACGGTCGCCCTCGAGC
>CANHFL010000141.1 GCA_947459855.1 Planctomycetaceae bacterium
CCTCTCGATGCAGTACGCGGCTCACCTGGACACGATGTACGAGGAGTACTCGCGGCGCCTGGTGCAGGGCGGCGGCCTGCGCAGGCGGTCGCCCGAGTTCCTGAACGTGTTCATGTTCGCGCGGCAGCAGGACTACCTGGACACGATGCGCACGAAGTTCGGGATCAACGCCGAGGGCTCGGGGGGCATGTTCTTCGTGGCCCCCCAGCGCGGCGCGGGCCTCGCGTTCTTCGTCGAGGACCTGCCGCGCCAGCGCGTCGAGCACGTCATCCAGCACGAGGGCTTCCACCAGTTCGCGTCCGCGTTCTTCGGCAACGACCTGCCGCCGTGGCTCAACGAGGGGCTCGCGGAGTTCTTCGGCGAGTCGGTCGTCGAGGGCAGGACCGTGGTCATCGGGCAGGCCAGCCCGCAGGTGGTGGCGCAGGTGCGCGACGCGGTGAAGCGCGGCCAGTCGATCCCCTTCCTCGACCTGCTCTCGATGGACGATGCCCGCTGGAACGCGAACGTGCGCACCGGGCAGGCGGCGCTGCAGTACATGCAGAGCTGGTCGGTCGTGCACTTCCTGGTCTACGGCGCGGACGGCAAGTACCAGCCGAACTTCCAGGGCCTGCTGCAGCTGGTCAACGCGGGCACCAAGCCGCTGGACGCGATGCGCAAGGCGTTCCGCTTCCGCGACGACGGCGACCTCGCGGTGTTCGAGCAGAAGTGGAAGGACTATGCCGCGGCCGCGAAGCCCGGCGCGTACATCGCCGCGCGCGGACGCCTGGAGTTCCTGGCCGAGGGCCTGGCCGAGGTCTGGGCGAAGGGCGCCCGGCCCGCGACGCTCGATGAGCTGAAGACCGCGCTGCAGGCCGACAGGTTCACCTACGTGGCCAGCACGCACGGCTACATGCTTCGCCTCTCGGCCGCGGACGAGTCCAACTTCGCCATCCCCGACGACGACGTGAACCTCAAGCCGGTCGCGATCGAGCTGATCCCCGCGCCGACGCCGAAGAAGGGCGCCGGCAAGCCGGGGAAGGCCGAGAACGTGCCGTTCCCGCCGGCGATCCGCACGCGCGGGCTGGTGCCGAAGGACGTGGCCGTCGCGTGGCGGCGCCGGCCGGCGGACCCAACGCGCTTCGATTACGAGATCGGCGCGGTCGCGACGAAGTGACGGCGTGGGCGGTGCGGGTGGGCACGCGGCGTGCCCCGCACGCGGCTCACCGGTCGTTCGGGAAGTTCCACTGCTCGCCGGGGACGTAGCCCAGGAGCCCGTACAGCTCCTTGCGGGTCTGCATCCGCGGCAGGCTCTCGCGCACGCTGCCGTCGCGCTTCAGCGCGGCCAGGCCGCGGGCGACCTCGCCCATCGCCAGGCGCATCATGCTGAGCGGGTAGATCACCACGCGGTAGCCCAGCTCCTGGAAGCGGGCCGCGGGGATGTCCGGCGTCTTGCCGAACTCCGTCATGTTCGCCAGCAGGGGGCCCGGCGAGGCCTTCGCGAAGTCGGCGAACTCCTGCTCGGTCTGCAGGCCCTCGGGGAAGATCATGTCGGCGCCGGCCTCGCGGTAGAGGTTCGCGCGCTTCACGGCGTCCTCGAAACCGGTCACGTGGCGAGCGTCGGTGCGCGCGATGATCACGAAGTCCGGGCTCAGGCGGTAGCGGGCCATCGCGCGGACCTTCTCGGCCATCGCGGAGGCCGGCACCAGATCCTTGCCGTCCAGGTGACCGCAGCGCTTCGGGAAGACCTGGTCCTCGATGTGCAGCGCCGCGGCACCGGCGCGCTCGTACTCGACCACGGTGCGGATGCAGCACTCGACCTCGCCGTAGCCGGTGTCGGCGTCGGCGATGACCGGCAGCTTGCTGGCGTCCGCGATCTCGCGGATCGTGCGGCACATCTCGGTCAGCGTGATCAGGCCGATGTCCGGGTAGCCCGCGACGTTCGCCGTCGCGCCGCCGCTGATGTAGCAGGCCTCGAAGCCCGCCTGCGCCGCCGCGCGCGCGACCAGCGCGTTGAACGCGCCGGGGACCATGACGGTGCCGCGCTGCCATGCCTCGCGCAGGGCGCGGCCGGGGTGGGGGACGTTCGGGCCGACGTTGCTCATGGCTGGCTTCCTTCCTTCACGAACCGGTACGGGCCGGTCACCGCGCCCCAGACCTGCTTGCCGTCCTTGTCGAAGCCGCGGTCCCAGCTCTGCAGGAGCGTGGGCGCCACCGTGACCTCGCTGGTGGCGGAGGCCGCGCCGCGGCGGTTGCTGGGGCAGCCGTCGCCCTCGGTGCCGCCCGAGAGCGTGCCGTCCGTGCCGCGGCGCAGCTTCACGCTGCAGCCCATGCGCGGCTCGAGAAGCGTGGGGTCCATCGCGTTCATGCGCGTCGGGTCCTGCCACGCGCCCGCGAACGCCAGCGGGTCGCCGGGCAGTTCGTAGACCACGCTCTCGCACGCGTCGCCCGGCGCGTCGATCAGGTGGTAGACGCGCTGGCGGTAGGGGGTCGCCTGCGTGTCGGCCATCGCCTGCTCGACGTAGAACCACGGGCCGTCGGTGCGGTCGGGCCAGATGCGCGCGATGTGCAGACGCACGTCGTAGTAGTTGGGGTCGGACGCGGCCTGCTCGGCGCTGGACCAGTTGCCGGCCATCCATGCGGCGGCGTCGTCCACGGCCTTGCCGGTCGCGGTGGGCGGGGGCGGCATCAGGGGGCCGCCGTTCACCGCCTCGGTGTCGTGGCACCCGCCGAGCAGGGCGGTGCCGGTGGCCAGGCAAGCGGAAAGGCTCAGGAAAAACAGGGTTGGCGTGCGGCCCATTGGACCGCGATCCTACCTCGGCGGCCCGTGGGGTGCGCGGTGCGGCTACGATTCCGGAGCTACCCATTCCGCACGTTTTCCAGAGGAGTCCCCCAATGGCCACCGCCACCCCCGCCAACCCCGTCGCCACCCCCAAGCCCGTCGACACCCGCGGCCTCGCCAACCAGGTGATCGGCGAGACCAAGATCTGCGCCGTCACGCAGACCGAGCTCATCTACCGCGGCTACGAGATCGCCGACCTGGCCGCCAACGCCACGTTCGAGCAGGTCGCGTTCCTGGTCCTGGTGGGCCACAAGCCGACCACCGCCGAGCTCGAGGCGTTCAACAAGGAGATCCGCGGCATGCGCGACGTGCCCGCGCACGTGCGCGAGCGCCTGCAGCAGGTCGTGAAGGACAGCCCCGCGGCGCACCCGATGAGCCTGCTGCGCACCGGCGTCAGCATGCTGAGCCACGTCGACCCCGAGTGCGAGTCGAACGCGCCCGATGCCGAGCTCCGCAAGTCGAAGCGCCTGCTGGCCAAGATCCCGACGCTGATCGGCATCATCCAGCGCGCCGTCGAGGGCAAGCTGGCGCTCGACCCGGATCCGTCGCTCGGCCACGCGGCCAACCTGATGTGGATGATGACCGGCAAGAAGCCCAGCGAGCTCGAGGCGCGGATCATGGACGTCAGCCTGATCCTGTACGCGGAGCACGACTTCAACGCCAGCACCTTCACCTGCCGCTGCATCGCCAGCACCGAGAGCGACATGCACAGCGCGGTCTGCGGCGGCATCGGCGCCCTCAAGGGGCCGCTGCACGGCGGCGCCAACGAGATGGCGATGGAGATGCTGAAGGACATCGACCGCGACTGCGCGGGCGGCAAGATGACCACCGACGCCTGGATGCAGCGCGCCTTCGCCGAGAAGCGCAAGCTGATGGGCTTCGGCCACCGCGTCTACAAGAACGGCGACCACCGCGCGGGCATCCTGCGCAGCTGGGGCCTGAAGCTGGCCGAGCAGATGGGTCCCGACGCGAAGAAGTGGTTCGACCTGGGCGACCAGGTGCAGGCGATCATGCTGCGCGACAAGAACATCCACCCGAACGTGGACTTCCCCTGCGGCATGACCTACTTCATCATGGGCATCCCGGTGCCGCAGTACACGCCGATCTTCGTGGCGGCCCGCATCACCGGCTGGTGCGCGCACATCATGGAGCAGCACCAGAACAACCGCATCATCCGCCCGCTGGCCGAGTACCAGGGGCCGATGAACCTGAAGTGGTGAGCGGGGTCACCGCGTCCGCCGCGCGTCGTGCGCGGCGGACAGCGGCGACCAAGACCCGTCGAACGCGAATTCGTAGTTCTTCCAGCGGCCGATCGACCCACGGTTGATCGGCCGCCTCACTTGCTCGTGGCTCAGCGTGAGCACGGTGCGGGCGTTCGACTCGGGGCTGAGGATGGCGGTGTCCATCGGCAGCCCCATCCGGCGCAGGCAGCGCTCGGCGTCGGCGGCGGGGTCGGCCACCAGGTCCTCGTAGACGATCTCCTCGTGCGGGATGCCAAGCGTGCCGAGGGCCTGTGGCACGAGGGTGCGCTCCAGTCCAATCACGGCGCGGATGTCGGCCAGGCTGCGCGTCCAGCCGAACGACGCGGGGTGGAAGTTCGAGAGGAACAGGCTCACGGCGGTGTCGCGCGGGTCTCGGGCCATCCACAGGCACGTGGCGCCCGGAAGCACGGCGGCCACGGCGGGCAGCCAGCGCCAGGTATGCAGCGACTTGTCGAAGGTCCATGCGGCGCCCGGTCGCGCCCGGTCGCGCGCTCCATCGATGTACGCGCGCTGCATGGCGGCAGCGGACCCTTGATCCAGCATGCCCAGTCCGCGCGGCCACGCACCCGCGGACTGCAGCGCGGCGCTCATCTGGTGGATGCCGTCGTACTCGCCGATGCCCGCGATCGCGGGGTGGCGGTCCAG
>CANHFL010000142.1 GCA_947459855.1 Planctomycetaceae bacterium
CAGGGGCCGCGTCGGCCGTTCCGGCGGTGCGCAGGGTGCTGGTCTGCGGGACGCGGGGCATCGCGCCGATCACGCGGTCGATCTGGCCCGACCCCTGCGCGACCGAGCCGCGCAGCATGTCGGTGACCGGCACGGCCTGGCGCGAGGCGTCATCGCGCGTCCACCACCACACGACGCCCAGCGCGCAGGCGGCCAGCACCACGCACGCCTGCCCCGCCAGCACGGCGGCGCGACGGGAGCGGATGCGGCGCAGGTCGGCGGCCGACTCGGCGCGGGCGTAGCCCAGGCGCGCCATGACGCGCGCCGAGACATCGGGCGAAGCGGGATCGCGGGGACCTTCCATGGTCACTTGAGGATCTCCTCGGCCTTCCTGGCCAGCGAGGCGTCGTTGGTGATCGCCGCGTGCATGCGCTTGCGGGCGCGGTGCAGGTGGCTCTTGATCGTGCCTTCCGGCATCTCCAGGTGGCTGCTGACCGCCTCGATGGACCAATCCTGGTGGTGGAAGAGCGTGACGATCTCGCGCTGCAGCGGCGTCAGGCACGCGACGGCCACGTCCAGGATGCGCCGCAGGTGGTCGCGCTTCTCGGTCGCCGAGGTCAGCTCGTCCGGCGTCTCGGAGACGCCCTGCCAGAGTTCGACGACATCGCTGTCGCTCGACGGCCGGTGCTTCTGCATGTGGTTCACGTACAGCCGGCGCGCGATCGTGAAGATCCACGTCGAGAAGCGGAACCGCGGGTCGAAGCGGTCGATGTTCTTGATGACCCGGACGAACGCCTCCTGGACGACGTCCTCTGCCACGTCAGGGCGCCCGGAGAGTCGCAGGACGAACGCGTAGAGCGCCGCCTGATGCTCGGTGATCAGTTCCTCGATGGCCGCACCGTCGCCGCGCTTGGCGCGGCGGATCAGACGGTCTTCGTGGGACTTCTCCATCATGGGCTCCAAGCCTACCGCCCCCTGCCCACCCCGGTTCCACCCCGGCAACAGGGAAATCGGCCCCGGAACCGAAAAACAGCGCACCCGCCGGTCCGTCGTGGCCGGCGGGTGGTGCTGGCGCGCGTTCCGCGCGCGTCCGATGGGCCCGGGAGGACGGGCCCGTGGTCAGGGTCAGGCAACGGCGCGGGTCCGGCGCTTGGTGGCGGCCGGGGCCGCGGCAGCCGGGGCCGCGGTGGCGACCGCGGTCACCAGCTCGGCCGGGGTCGTGGCCGAGCCGTGGGCGCCGATCTCCTCGGCCAGCCCGCCGGCGCGGTTGAAGACGCCGCCGCCGCAGACGATGCGCATGTTCGGGTGGCCGCCGATCTCGCGAACCGTGTCGATCAGCTGGCGGATGGCCGGCGCATCCGAGGCCGCCGAGGCCCACATCACCAGGGTCGCCGGGCGGGTCTCGTTCAGCTCGGCCAGGACCTCGTCGTTGGCCACGCCGGCGCCGCCGAAGAAGACCTCGTAGCCGGCCGCTTCCAGCAGGTCGACGGCCAGCTGCGCGCCCAGCTCCTCGCCCTCGGTCGGGCCGCAGAAGAGCAGCACGCGGCCCTGGGTCCGGTCGACGCGCACGTAGTCGGCGGCGCCCTGGTCGGCGACCTGGCGCAGGGCGCGCGTCGCGTAGTTGTAGCTCAGGCGCGAGAGCTGGCCGTGCTTGTTCAGCTTCACCAGCATCTCGTGCACCGGCCAGTACACGTCGTTCGCCAGGCGCTCGGCCGGGATGCCCAGTCCCTTGAGCGTGCCCACGAAGGCGCGGGTGCGGCGGCGGTCGCCGGAGACGAGGTGCTGGAAGAGCTGTTCGATGATCGATTCGAGGTGCATGGTTGGGGTTCCTGTTGGAGGGGTCGTGGTTGGTTCGTGCACCACGTCGGTGGCGCACCGGTGGGATCGGCCGCGCCGGCGACGGCTCGCCAGCACCCTCCGGATTCCGTCGTTATGGCGCACCGAATCGGCCGTTATGGACGCCCAAACGGGGGTGAGAACCGCCTACCATCGCCCAAATGCCCGCCGGAACCCCCGAGACAGGCCCCGTGTGGAGCGCCGACGCGCTTGCCCGGGACCCGCACGCCGACGCCCAGAAGGCCCGCAAGGTCCAGTCGATGTTCGCGGCGATCGCGGCCAAGTACGACCTGAACAACCGCGTGCACTCGTTCTGGCAGGACCAGCGCTGGCGCCGCCAGGCCGTGGCGATGGCCGGGATCGGCCCCGAGACCGACGTCCTGGACGTCGCCTGCGGCACCGGCGACCTGTCCGAGGCGTTCGCGGATGCCGGGCCGCGGTCGGTGACGGGCGTCGACTTCACGCCCGAGATGCTCGACGTCGCCCGCGGCAAGGCCGCGCCCGGGCCGGTCGGCCGCCCGACGGTCCGCTACGAGACGGGCGACGCCATGCAGCTTCGCTTCCCGGATGCGTCCTTCGACGTCGTGTCCATCGCGTTCGGCATCCGCAACGTGGCCGACCCCATGCGCGCGCTCCGCGAGTTCCACCGCGTGCTGCGCCCGGGTGGCCGACTGGTGGTGCTGGAGTTCGCCGACCCAACCAACCCGCTGGTGCGCTTCGGCAGCGACCTGTACACCAAGCGCATCATGCCCTGGACGGCATCGCTGATCGCGGGCGACCGTTCCGGCGCCTACCACTACCTGCCACGCTCGGTCAGCACGTTCATGCAGCCCCAGGCGTTCCGTCGATCCCTGCAGGATGCGGGGTTCGCACCGCAGGCCGCACGGCCGCTGACCTTCGGCATCTGCGTGGCGCACCTGGCGGCCAAGCCCGGCCCGGACGGCACCTCGGCCGGATGCGGCGGTCGGTGCGGCTGCTGCTAGACTCGCAAGGAACCCCCCATGATCGTCGACTGCTGCACCCGAGTCTTCAACGTCCCCGAACAGCTTGGCCGCGAGACGGCCGAGTCGGTGCGCCGCATGCTGGCGCTGCGCGGCGGACGGCTGGAGTCGACGGCCGAGGCCCACGAGCGCGCCACCGCGCCGGTGGCCGCGAGCCTGGTGCACGGGTTCCGTTCAAAGCTGCTCGATGCCGGCATCCCGAACGAGTTCGTCGCCGAGGTCGTCCGCAGCGCGCCCAGCCGGATCGCGGGCATCGCAGGCATCGACCCGATGGCCGGCGACGCCGCCGCGCAGCTCGAGCGCGCCGCCGAGCTGGGCCTGGTCGGCGTCTCGATCGCGCCCAGCGCCCAGGGCTTCCACCCGGCGCACAGCGACGCGATGCGCCTCTACGCGCGCATCGAGCAGATGGGCCTTCCGCTCTTCGTCGGCCGCCCGGGCCCGCTGGTCGCCAGCGGCATGCTGGAGTTCGACCGCCCCGTGGGGTTCGACGAGGTCGCCCGCAGCTTCCCGCGCCTGCGGATCATGATCGGCGAGCTGGGCTGGCCGTGGATCGACGAGACGCTCGCGATGCTCCTGAAGCACCCGAACGTCCACGCCGAGATCAGCGGCGTCGTCAGCCGCCCGTGGCAGCTCTACAACGTGCTCCTCAGCGCCCAGTCGCTGGGCGTGCTCGACAAGCTCTTCTTCGGATCCGGCTTCCCGTACGAATCGCCGGCCAAGGCGATCGAGAACCTCTACAGCGTGAACGTCTTCGCGCACGGCACGCAGCTCCCCGCGATCCCGCGGACGGCGCTGCGCGCGATCGCGGAGCGCGACGTCTTCGCGGTGCTCGGGATCGACTCGCCCGCCGCGCGCGCCGTGCGCCGCGGCAGCACCGCCCCCGAGGCCGACCTCTCGCGCGATGCGCGCTGAGCACCCCCAGCCTTCCCTGCGCCCGACGGCGCGCCTGCGGCACGCGGCCGCCGCGCCCGCGCTGCTGCTGTCCGCGCTCCTCGCGGGCTGCTCGTTCGTCCCGGGCGGCGACGTGCAGACCACCGGCGACGGCGACCGCGCCGCACGGCTGACCAGCCACTTCGAGGGCGGCACGTTCTCGATCGAGTCGGCGCAGACCACCGTCGTGTTCAGCGACATCCCCTACGACGAGCTGGCGCGCGGAACGGCGAAGAACGGGCAGTTCCTGCACATCGAGGTGCTGTGGCGCCCGAAGGCAGGCCGCACCCCGACCGAGCCGACCTCGACCAACCTCTCGATCCGCCTGGTGGTGGTCTCGAACGGCGAGGTCGGTGTCTACGGCGGCGGCGGCTTCGCGTGGGTCACCAAGGGCCACGACTACGAGGACGAGCTCGGCCTCGAGATCACGGGCTCGACCATCGCGCTGCTCGACAAGACCCCCGGGTTCGTCGACCTGCTGAGTCCCGCCACGATGCTGGGCGAGCTGGGCGCGCTCAAGAACCCCGAGAACGCGCGCGCCACGCGCCGCGCCGCAAGCCAGTTCGTGACGAACCGACTGGGCAAGGTGCGCTGGGTGATGGACGATCAGGCGCCGCGCGGCGACGCAGCGGCGAGCGCGGACGCCACCGATGCGTCGAGCGGCTCACGCCCCGGGTCGTTCGGGATGTAGACGCGCACGGGCGCCGCGCCGGCGGGCGAATCCGCGGCGGGCATCCACAGCGAGCAGTGATCCAGCCAGAACGGGCCGGGGAGGCCGCCGTACGCGTCATCGCCGACGAGCGGGATGCCCAGGTTCGCGC
Source organism: Planctomycetaceae bacterium (assembly GCA_947459855.1). GTDB lineage: Bacteria > Planctomycetota > Phycisphaerae > Phycisphaerales > SM1A02 > UBA966. The sequence continues at coordinate 4,568 of CANHFL010000142.1, forward strand.
ACATCGCACGGATCTGGTGGTAACGGCCGGTATCCAGGCGGATCAGCGCGTGCCATTCGCCGTCACGGGCCGGGGCCGGCGCGATCGCCACGATCGCCAGGCGCGACGGGTCGCCGCCCGAGCGCACGATGCGCGCCACCTGTCC
>CANHFL010000143.1 GCA_947459855.1 Planctomycetaceae bacterium
AGCGTCGGCGCCCTCGTAGCCCCAGATGCGGATGCAGACCAGTCCCACGGTGCTGGCCACGCGGTAGCAGAACGCGCGCAGGTCGTCCCACGTCTCGTAGGTCGGCGTGCCGACGTCGGTCAGCTGGCCGTCCAGCATGTCGTGGAAGTCCTTCGGCGCCAGCTCGTGGCGGCGCGCCACCCAGGCCAGGCCGCGCCAGATGGGCGATTCGTCCGGCACGCGGCCGGCGAGCGCCTCGTCGGTGGCGGCGCGGAACTGCGCGATCCGGCGCACGCGCTCCTCCGGGCTGAAGCCGGCGGCGTCGGCCAGGTCGTCGGCGGCGCGCATCCATGCGTAGATCACGTACATGGCGCTGCGCTGCGGCTCGGGCGTCAGCTTCAGGCCGTACCAGAAGTTCCGCGCCTGGGTCCGCGTGATCTCGCCGCAGGCCGCCAGCACGGGCGCCAGCGCGCGGTCCTCGGGGGCAAGCGCGTCGATCACCTGGCCCATCGCGCCCCCCACCATGCACGCAGCACCAGCGCCAGCTTGGTCGCCTTGCCCAGGCGCGGGCGGTGCACGCATGTCTCGTAGTTCCACTCCTCGATCCGGCGGAGGACCGCCTGCCCGCCGTCGGCGAAGAGCCGCACCACCGGGCGCGACTCGGGCGTGAGCGTCGGCAGCAGCGCCGCGCCCTCGTCGAAGAGATCCCACGTGCGGTGCACCAGCGGCTTGAGCGCGGCGCGGTACTCGGCCAGGAAGGCGTGGTCGCAGCCGAACCCCTGCTCCGCGGTGCGGCGCAGGCGCAGCTCGAAGTCGGGGATCCCCGCGGTGGCCTCGGCGGGCAGGTAGATGCGGTCGCGCTCCAGCAGGTCGCGGCGGACGTCCTGCAGGTGGTTCACGATCTGCAGCGCGGTGCAGGTGCGGTCGCTCAGCGCGCAGCGCTCAGGCGTGGCCAGGCCGAAGAGCCCCAGCACCAGGCGCCCGACCGGGTCGGCGCTGCGGGTGCAGTAGTCCACCAGTTCGTCCCACGTGGCATAGCGCGTCTTCACCTGGTCCTGCTCGAACGCGCGGATCAGGTCGTCGAACGGCGTGATCGGCAGCGCGTGCGCGCGGATGGTCGGCGCCAGCGCCACGAAGACCGGGTGCCGCGGCGCGCCGGCGAAGCACGCCTGCAGCTCGCCGCGCCACCAGGCCAGCAGCTCGGTGCGCTCGGCGGGGGTACCGGCCTCGTCACCCAGGTCGTCGGCCCAGCGGCAGAATGCGTAGACCGCGGCGAAGTCGTCGCGCAGGCGCTCGGGCACCAGCGAACTGAGCACGCTGAAGTTCTCGTAGTGGCCCGTGGCCAGCCGCCGGCACCACGCGCGGGCCTCCTGCACGCCCATGGGCGGCGCGGCCGCATCGGCCAGGGCCCGGGGCCCGTAGGTCGCAAGCTGTTCGGCCACGCTGGTCACGGCGCGCAACTCTAGCGCAGATCGGGGGTTCCGTGGCGGGAACGCCGCCGGCCCGGCGCGCCAACCCGGCTACACTCCTTCCCCCGATGAAGCTCATCCTCGCGAATCCCCGCGGTTTCTGTGCCGGCGTCTACATGGCGATCGACGTCGTCGACCAGATGCTCGACATCTGCCCCAACGAGACGATCTACGTCTACCACGAGATCGTGCACAACCGGCACGTGGTCGAGCGCTTCAAGCGCCGCGGCGTGAAGTTCATCGAGGACCTCTCCGAGGCGCCCGACGGCAGCATCGTCGTCTTCAGCGCCCACGGCGTGAGCCCCGCGCTGAAGGCCGAGGCCGACTCGCGCAACCTGACCACCGTCGACGCCACGTGCCCGCTGGTGATCAAGGTCCACAACGAGGCCATCCGCTATGCGCGCGCGGGCTACCAGATCTTCCTGGTCGGCCACGCCGACCACCAGGAGATCATCGGCACGCGCGGCGAGGCGCCGGACGCGATCCAGGTGGTGGAGTGCCCGGAGGACATCCCGAACCTCGAGGTCAAGGACCCGAACAAGCTGGTCTACCTGACGCAGACCACGCTCAGCACCGACGACGCGAACGTGATCATCGCGGCGCTGAAGCAGGCGTTCCCCACGCTGAAGGAGCCGCCCAGCGAGGACATCTGCTACGCGACGACCAACCGCCAGCGCGCGGTGCGCGTGCTGGCCCCCAGCGCCGACCTGACGCTGGTGATCGGCAGCCGGAACAGCTCGAATTCGGTGCGCCTGACCGAGATCAGCCAGAACGTGGGCACGCCCGCGCGTCTGATCGACGACCGCAGCGAGCTGGATCCCTCGTGGTTCGCGGGCGTGAACACCGTGCTGGTCACCGCCGGCGCCAGCGCGCCCGAGGACCTGGTGCAGGAGCTCATCGTCGAGCTGATCGAGAAGCACGGCGGCGAGGTCGAGCAGCACGACGTCTACCACGAGCAGGTCGAGTTCGGCCTGCCCGGCACGCTCAAGGAGCTCATGCGCGCGCGCGGCATCGACCCGACGGGCCGCCGCGTGATGCGCAAGGACGCCGACGAGGCGATGGGCGCGTGGCTCGACCGCCACGGCATCGGCCACCGCACCGTGGACCTGACGGTCGGCGCGACGCATTGAGCGCGGCCCGCGCGGCACCGCCATGAGCACCCCCACCGCACCCACGCGCGCCGCGTTCTTCGAGCTGGACCTCGAGGCGCTGCAGGCGTGGTGCGCGGCGCACGGCATGCCGAAGTTCGCCGCCAAGCAGGTGGCGGACTGGGTCTACCAGAAGGGCGTGGTCGACCCGGCGCAGATGACCAACCTCTCGCAGGCGCACCGCGCGCTGCTGGCGCGCGAGATGACGTTCCTGCAGGGCAGCGAGCTCAAGAACCTGGAAGCGACCGACGGCACGCGCAAGCTGCTGCTGGGCTGGCCCGCGCCGGGCGTGACGCTGCCGGTCCTGGGCGTCGCCACCGGGCGCGAGACCGAGTGCGTGATGATCCCAAGCGACGACCGCCGCACGGCCTGCGTGAGCAGCCAGATGGGCTGCCCCGTCGGCTGCCGATTCTGCGCCAGCGGCCTGGAGGGCGTCGAGGGCAACCTGACGGCCGGGCGAATCGTCGAGCAGGTCTGGCGCCTGGCGCAGCAGCCCGGCGTCGGGCGCATCACCAACGTCGTCTTCATGGGCATGGGCGAGCCGCTCGCGAACTTCGCGGCGGTGACCGCCGCCATCCGCACGATGCAGGCGCCGTGGGGCCTGGGGATCGGCGCGCGCAAGATCACGATCAGCACCGTGGGCCTGCCGGCCGCGATCCGCAAGCTGTGCACGTTCGAGCTGCCCGTGACGCTGGCGCTCAGCCTGCATGCGCCGAACGACGAGCTGCGCCGGCAGATCATCCCGTGGGCCGAGTACTCGACCGTGGCCGAGCTGCTGGACGCGTGCCAGGAGTGGTTCCGCAAGACCGGGCGCGAGATCACGCTGGAGTACATCCTGCTGGGCGGCTTCAACGACCAGGTGGAGCATGCGAAGGAGCTGGCTTCGGTGGCGAAGACGATCCGCGCCAACGTGAACCTGATCCGCTACAACGAGGTGGACGGCCTGCCCTTCCGCCGCCCGGCGGACGAGGACGTGCTGGCGTTCCAGGAGATCCTGCGCGACGCCGGGGTGAACACGCACATCCGGGCCAGCCGCGGCCGCGACATCAAGGCCGCCTGCGGCCAGCTGCGCCACGAGGCGATGAAGGGCTGACGGGGCTCGAGAGCCCCCGGCCCCCGGAAGTCGAACGAACGGACGGGGCGTGAGCGGGAATCCGGAGGGATTTTGAAATTGTGTCCGGGGTAGCCCCCGACACCATGTCACCCGCGCCCGATGGCTTCCAGCTCGGTGACCGGCATCGACCGCAGCTCGTGGCGGCAGGCCCGCTCGTGGAGGCCCCGGACCTCGCGGACCCAGTGCTCGGCCCGCTGGGGTTCCTCGATGGCCCGCTCGAAGATGGCCAGCGCCGCGGCGCGGACGCGGCGGTCGGCCGGCTGGCCTCGCAGCTCGTTCGGCACCACCCGCCACAGCAGGAGCGCCAGCTGCGCCGGCCAGTCGCTGGAGCGCAGGTCCAGGCGGTACATCGAGCGGCCCAGGACGACCTCGACCCGGTTCAGGTACCGCCGGTACATCTGGTCGCCCCGCGCCTCGCGGACGCCCAGGCGTTCGCGGATGCGCCGCGCCTGGCCGACGCCTGCCTGCGAGGCCGCCACGTACAGCGTGTCGCGGATCAGGGTCAGTTCGGCCAGCGGCAGGATGCCGTACGCCGCCAGGGCGCGGTCCGGATCGCCGGCGCCAGCGTCGTAGAGCTGCCGCACCAGGCCCGCGTACCACCGCAGGTGGCGCACCCCGCCCCACGCCACGCAGCGGCTGGCGGCGTTGACGAAGTCGCGCAGCGCCTGGCGGCCGTCGCTGGTCGTGTACAGCGCGGGCATCTGGTCGATGGTCTCGCCGACGATCTGCCGGAACTGCGCCGCGCGCCGGCGCCCGCCGTAGCGCGAGGCCTGCAGCTCCAGCGCCGTGCGCCGCACCAGGCGGCCCAGGCTCTCGGGCTTGCGCTCGCCCTCGGCGGTCTCCAGGCCCATGGCCAGTCGGCGGCCGAACCCGAACGCCTCGAGCGAGCGGCCGAACCCGCGCTGCTCCAGGCGGCGCATCGCGGACTCCATCGCCTCCAGGCTGACCGG
>CANHFL010000144.1 GCA_947459855.1 Planctomycetaceae bacterium
GCTGGCCGCGATGGAGGCGGTCGCGCCGTCCCGGCTGGCGGAGTCCTGGGACAACGTCGGCCTGCTGCTTGGCAGCCGTGCGGCGCCTTGCGCGCGGGTGCTGCTGACCATCGACCTCACCCCCGAGGTGCTGGACGAGGCCGTGGACCTGGCGGTGGACGCGGTCGTCGCCTACCACCCGCCGATCTTCGACCCGCTGAAGCGCCTGAACGGCGACGACGCGAAGCAGCGCATGCTGCTGGAGGCCGCGCAGGCCGGGATCGCGCTGCTCTCGCCGCATACGGCGCTGGACGCGGTGCAGGGCGGCGTCAACGACTGGCTGGCGGAGGGCGTCGCCGGCGGCGCGTCCGAGCTTGCGCGCGCCGCGCTGCTGGAGCCGCTGCGGCCCGCGGCCGCGCTGCCGCGGGGCGAGGCGTTCAAGGTCGTGGCCTTCGTGCCCGTGGAGGCCGGCGCCGCGGTGCGCTCCGCGCTGGCCGACGCCGGTGCCGGGCAGATCGGCGACTACGACCACTGCACCACGCGCGGCGACGTCACCGGCACGTTCCGTGGGGGGGCGTCGACCAGCCCCGTGGTCGGCACCGCGGGCCGGCTGCAGGAAGTCCGCGAGGAGCGCATCGAGACCGTCGTCTCGGCCGACCGGCTGCCCTGGGCGCTGGCCGCGCTGCGTGCCGTGCATCCCTACGAGGAGCCGGCGTTCGAGGTGCATGCGCTGGCTCCCCGTCCCTCGCTGGACGAGGGCGCCGGGCGCCTGCTGGGGCTTCGTGCGCCGGCCAGCGTGCGCACCATCGCCGCGCGCCTGCGCAAGCACCTGGGCTGCCGCCGCATCGAGCTGGCGGCCGCCCCCGGTACCCGTGACGCGATGCACGCGCGGATCGGCATCTGCGCCGGCGCCGGGATGTCGCTCTTCGCGGACGCACGTGCCCGCGGGGCCACGCTCTTCGTCACCGGCGAGGCGCGCCATCATGACCAACTGGCCGCCGTCGCCGGTGGCTGCGGGCTGCTGCTTGCCGGGCATACGGTCACCGAGCGCGGCTACCTGCCGCGTCTCGCCGAGCGGCTGGCCGCCGCGTGCCCCGGGACGATGCTGACGGTCTCGAAGGCCGACGCCCACCCGCTCTCGGACGCCTGACGCGGGCTCAGCGCGCGCGGCTGCCGACCAACGCGTTGGCGCGCGCCACGGCGTCCTCGATGCAGGGCGCGCACGCGTCCGCGCCCACCGACTTCCAGAGGTCGGGCACGGCCCGGAAGGGCGCGCCGCCCACCATCACGGGGATGCGTCCGCCGCCCGGCATGGCGCGCACCGCGGCGATGGTGTCGGTGGTCGCACGCAGCGAAAGCGTCGTGGACGCGCCGAGCACCAGCAGGTCGAAGGGCCGCGCGCGGGGGTCGAGGTCCGGTTCGAGCGACCCGACGACTTCGCCCGCCGGCGTGTTGGCTCCCAGGTACTCGACGTCCCAGCCGTCGAGTTCCAGCAGGTCGGCGACCACGCGGATGCCGATCTCGTGCATGTCCCCGCCCACCGAGCAGCACAGCGCGCGGCGGCCGTTCGACGGCGCGCGCGGAGAGTCCAGCCGCAGCTGCGCCAGGATCGCGGTCGTCGCGGCGGTGCAGGCGTGCTCGTCGGCGATCGATGCCTCGTGCATGTGCCACATGCGGCCGATCTCGGCCAGTGCGGGCATCACGATGCGGGCGCAGACCTGCGCCGGCTGCATCCCGCCGCGCCGCGCCTCGAGCACGATCCGCGCGGCCTGGTCGCGCTCGCGCTGCAGCAGGTGCAGCAGGTACAGGCGGGCGAGCGTCGCGTCGCTGGCGTGGTCGTCCAGGATGGAGCGTGACGCATCGATGTGCGCCGGCGCGTCGATCGCGCGCTCGACGATCGACGCGGCCGCAGCCGCCGGTTCGGCGGGCAGCTCGTCGCGCAGCACCTTCGCCAGCGCGGCCAGGTGGGCACGGACATCGGAATCCGGTACCTCGCGTGCGGTGAGCGCGGCGCGTGCCCAGCCCGCGTTGCCCTCGAACAGCTCGGGACGACCGGCGGCGACCGCCTCGACCAGGTGCGCGACCCGCGACGCCAGCTCGGCCCTCCAGATGCGGCGCCCGGCGGTGCCGTAGCGCTGCTCCATGGCGGGGTCCTGTTCCCACATCGCGTCCACGGCCAGGTCGGCCAGGCCGCGCTGGACCCGCTCCAGCGATTCTGCGTGTTGGCGGGATTCGGGGGTCATCGTCTCCGGATTCGACGGTGGCCGCCCCGGGGATTCACCGACGGGTCATCCGCGATGCCCGCACCCCCGTGGAGGGGGCGGTCGGCGGTCCCGTGGGGTGGTGCCGCCCGCGGCCGGCGCTGGACTCAGCCCTCGTACCGGGCGAACACGGTCGACGTGTTGTGGCCGCCGAACCCGAAGGAGTTGTTGATCGCGTAGCGGATCTTCGCCTCCTGGGCGACGTTGGCCACGAAGTTCAGGTCGAAGCCCTCGTCCGGGTTGTCCAGGTTGATCGTCGGCGGCAGGACGCCGTCGCGGAGCGCCAGCACCGTGGCGACGCTCTCGATCGCACCCGCGCCGCCCAGCGTGTGGCCGGTGACGCTCTTGGTGCTGGACATGGCCAGCTTGTACGCGGCGGGGCCGAAGAGGCCCTTCACCGCCATCACCTCGGCACGATCGCCCAGCGGGGTGCTGGTGCCGTGCGCGTTGATGTAGCCGATCTGGTCGGGGTTGACCTCGGCCTCGCGCATCGCCATCTCCATGGCCCGGCGCGCGCCCCGGCCGTCGTCGGCCGGTGCCGCGATGTGGAACGCGTCGCCCGTCACGCCGTAGCCAAGGACCTCGGCGTAGATGCGGGCGCCGCGATTCTTCGCGTGCTCCATCTCCTCGAGGACCAGGATTCCCGCGCCCTCGGCCAGCACGAAGCCGTCCCGGTCGCGATCGAAGGGGCGGCTCGCCTTGGTCGGTGCGTCGTTGCGCGTGCTCAGCGCCTTCATGGCTGCGAAGCTGCCCACGCAGAGCGGGGTCACCGCGCCTTCGCTGCCGCCGGCGACCACCGCGTCGGCGTCGCCGCGCTGGATCATGTGGAACGCGGCACCCAGGGCATGGCTGCCGGTGGCGCAGGCCGTCGCGGTGGCGATGTTCGGACCGCACAGGCCGAAGCGGATGCTCACGTTGCCCGCCAGCGCGTTCACCATCAGCTTCGGGACGACGAACGGGCTGACCGTCTTCGGGCCCTTGGCGATGAGCTTGCGCAGGCCGACCTCGATCGTGTCGATGCCGCCGATGCCGCTGCCGATCGCGACGCCGTAGCGGTAGGGATCGCCCTTCGAGAAGTCGATGCCGCTGTCGGCCACCGCCTCCTCGGCCGCGCACATGCCGAACACCGAGAACCGGTCCATCCGCTGGATGGACTTCGGATCGATCCGCTTCTCCGGCTGGAGGTTGCGGACCTCGCCGGCGAACGTCACGCTCCACTCCGGGGTGGGCTCGAAGCTGGTGATGGGGCCGATGCCTGAACGGCCCTCGACGAGGGCCTTCCAGAACTCGGGGACCGTGTGTCCGACGTCGGTGACGGCGCCCAGGCCAGTCACCACCACGCGCCGAAGGGTGATCGTCCGCATGACGGGGGGTGGGGGGGTGTGGAAGCGGGTTCCGGGGAAGAAAAGTGCGCCCCGGTCGGTGCCGGGGCGCCGGGGGTCAGTGGCTTGCGCCAGGCCTCACTTCTTGGCCTGCATCTGGTCGTGGATGAAGTCCACGGCGTTGCCGACGGTCAGGATCTTGGCCGTCTGGTCGTCCGGGATCTGGATGTCGAAGCGCTCCTCAAGCTCCATGACGAGCTCGACCAGGTCGAGGCTGTCGGCGTTGAGATCGCTCGTGAAGTTCGTGTTGCGGGTGATGTTGCTCTTGTCAGCCGAAAGCTTCTCGGCAACGACGGCGATCACCTGGGGCTCGATCTCATCCTTGGTCACGGCTCTCTCCTCTGGGTTGCGGGGCGGGGGTCCGCCGCCTTGTTTGAACGGGGGAATATAGCGGAAGTCCACCCTGGCCGGACGGGCTGGGGGGCTTGCGAGTGGCTGGAAACATCGGCCTTCCGGGGGTTCCGGGGCCAATCTTCCCGCGAAAGGCGGCCCGGCGGCCGCCCCGGGGGCTCACATCGGCAGGCCGCCGTCGACGGTCAGGACCTGGCCGGTCACGTAGCCCGCGGCGTCCGAGCTCAGGTAGCCCACCGCCGCCGCGATGTCCTCGGGGACGCCCAGTCGGCCGACCGTGATGTGCGCCGCGACCTGCTTCTTGTCGTCCTCGCCCAGGAACGCGGTCATGTCGGTCTCGACGAAGCCCGGGGCCACCACGTTGGCGGTGATGCCCTTGGCGCCAAGTTCCTTGGCGACGCTGAGGGTCAGGCCGATGAGGCCCGCCTTCGCGGCGCTGTAGTTGGCCTGGCCCTTGTTGCCAGAGACGCCGCTGACGGATCCGATGTTGACGATGCGGCCGAACTTGCCGCGCAGCATCGGGCGGGCCGCGGCGCGGCACGCGATGAAGACCGAGCGCAGGTTCACGTTCTGCACGTCGTCCCAGTCGGCGTCGCTCATGCGCATGAGCAGGCCATCCTTGGTGATGCCTGCGTTGTTCACCAGCACGTCCAGCCGGCCGTGCTTCTCGGCGACTTCCTCGAC
>CANHFL010000145.1 GCA_947459855.1 Planctomycetaceae bacterium
AGGCGCTCTTCGAGAGCCTGGAGATCGAGCAGGCCCGCCGCGGGAACCTCTGACCGGCGCGCCGCGTGGCACGGCCGGCACGACGGACGCTGACCATCGCCGCCGCGCTGGCACTTGCGGGCGCGGCGGTGTCCATCGGCGTGCTGGCGGTGCTGGACGTGCGCAGGGTGCGCCAGGTCCGCGCCGACCTCGAGGGTCTGGCACAGGACGCACGCTCGCGCACCGTGCGCGACACGGCGGCGCCGGAGCGCCTGCGCGATGCGCTGGCCGGGCTTCGCGAACTGCAGCAGGCACCGGCATGGCGCCATCCGTGGGCGCGGACCCTCGGCGCCGCCGACGTGGCCGACACCGCCATCCTGGCCGCCGACGTGGTGACGCAGGCCGAGCGGATCGTCACGGCACGGGCGCAGAACCGCGAATGGCTGCAGCGCGCCGAGGATCGCCTGGCACGCGCGCGGACGCTCGCGGAGCTCGAGTCCCTGCGCGCCGAGGCCGACGCGGGCGGTCCCGGGCGCGAATCGGCGATCGAGCCTGCGGTGCTGGCTGACCTGGGCGCGCGGATCGCGCAATCGATGGCGTCCTTCACGGCCGACGACCGCCGCAACGAGGTCGCGGTGGCCGACGCCGGGCGCGCGCTCCGGGCAGCCGGGGACGATCCGGCCGCCCTGCTGCGCGTGATCGACGGCGTGCTGCCGGTCCCCGACCGCCGGGCACCGCGGCGCGAGGACGAGCTTGCCCAGGTCCGGGGGAACGCGCGCCGCCAGCGTGCCGCGGCGCTGCGGGCACAGCTGGCGACGATCCTGCGCGAGGCCGACGCGGCGCGCACGCCCGCGACCGTCGCCGTGGCGGAGCAGGCCATCGCCCGCAGCGGCGACTTCCGCCGGCCCGAGGACGATGCGCTGGCGCGCGAGATCGCGGATGCCCGGAGCGCGCTGGCGGCGCGCGGCAAGGCGCTGCAGGCATGGGAGGATGCGCGCGCGGCCGTGGAGCGCGCCTACCGGGCCGGCCAGCCCGCGGCGGCCGCCGCCGAACTGGCCGCGATGCGTCCGCCGGACGCGGAGCACGCAAGGGAACTGGACGCCATGCGTGCCGGTTTCCCGGCACGCGCGTCGCTTGCGCTGGTGAACGGCGTGCTGGGCCGGGCGCAGGCCGGCGACTGGCACGGCGCACGGCGCATCGCCGAGTCGATGAGCACCGCCGGCGCCGCATGGGCCATGCTGGACGACGATGCGCGCAGCATCGCGCTGCGGACGCTGCGCGAACTGACGGCGGTCGAGGATCGCGCGCTCTACGAGGAGTTCCGCCGGGCGCCGTCGGAAGGGTCGGCGTCGCGTTACCTGGCGGGGTGGCCGCTGTGCCGCCGGGCGATGGCGCCGCTCGTGGCGGGCTGGATCCGCGCCGCGGCCGGCGGCGACGTCGCGCTTGCACTGGAGTCCGTCGCGTGGGACCGAACCGGCGGCCCGGACACCCACGAGGCCGTGCGCGACCTGCCCGACGCCGCGATCGTGGTGCGCCTGGACGGCACGCGCGCGATCGAGGTGACGATGGAGGATGTCGTCGAGGGGACGCGCCGCGCGTTCGATTCCCCGCCCTGCGCGGCGCTGCCGTCGGACGCCGTCGTGGTACGGGTCAGCGCCGAAGTCAGGATCGACCTGCGCGACACGCTCATCGCCGACCCGATCGCGTCCGGCATGGCCGACGTCACGGCGGACGAACTGCGTGCTGCCCGGGGCATGACGCTTGCGGCGGCCGACCCGTCGTGGTCGGGCCGGCCGCACGTCCTGCGGCTGCGTTGCGTGCAGCGCGGGCTGCCTGCCTTGCCGCCGTGGCTGGAGCCCCGCTAGCCTCCCGCCCCATGGACCAGACGCTGCCGCCGATCACGCCGGACCCGACGCACGAGGAACCCGCCCCCAGCAATTGGCCGACCTGGTTCGGGGTCATCTCGATCGTCTTCGGCGCGCTGATGCTGGTCGGATCGTGCTGCGGAAGCGTCTGGATGCTGATGGCACCGAGCGTGATGGGCCGGATGGCGGGGATGGAGATGCCGGAGGTCCCTGCCCTCATGAAGTGGGTGACCGTGCTCGACATGCCGGTCAGCCTGGTGCTCTGCGCGTTGATGATCTTCGGCGGCATCCGGCTGCTGCGCCGCCGCCAGTCGGGGCGCACCCTGCTGATGCGGTACGCCGTCATCCGGATCGTGCTGGCGGTGCCGTTGCTAGCGGCGGGCTTCCTGATGCTGCAGCCCTCGGTCGAGTGGGGCGCCGCGATCGCGCGGTCGCAGATCGACCTGATGCGGAAGCAGTCGCCGAACGCGAAGGTGCCGCCGCAGCTGGAGGCCGCGGCGAGCCAGGATGCGCCCACGGCGATGAACTACGCGTTCATGCTCGGCGGCAGCGCGCTCGGCCTGGCGTTCCCGATCGCGATCATCCTCTGGATGGGCGGTGGCCCGGTCAAGGAAGAGGTCGCGGGCTGGGAGCCGTGACCGGCAGCGCGTAGCGCGCATCGGGCGGGCATTCCACGGTCTCGCCGTCGACCGTCACGCGCCATGCATGCAGCGCGGCGCCGGTGTCGCGCGTGCAGTCGCCGCCGTAGAGCGCGTCGCCGCGCAGCGGGTGCCCCAGGTGCGCCAGCCCCGCGCGCACCTGGTGCCGGCGGCCGCGGCCGACGACCTCGACCTCGACGCAGTCGTGCAGGCCGTCCACCGCGCGGGCCAGCACGCGCCAGCGGCAACGGCCGCATTCCGGCGCCTGGCCCTCGTGGCGCACGGTCACCTTCTTGGACCCCTTGTGCCGGCTGCTGAAGTAGAGGCGGAAGCTGCCCTCGGCCGGCAGCCCGGCGCCCGCAAGCGCCAGGTACTCCTTGTGCGTCGCCTGCGCGCTGGCGAAGGCGGCACGCAGCCGCTCCTGCGCCGCGGCGCTGCGGGCGGCCACCAGGCATCCGCTCGTGCCCTCGTCCAGCCGATGGACCAGGCCCGCCTCGTGGAGCGCGGCGTGGTCGGGGCGCGCCGCGCGCAGCCAGCCCTCGATGGTCCGCGCGCCCGGGTTGCCCGCCTGCTCCACGCTGTGCCAGCCGGCAGGCTTGGCCACCACGACCCAGTCCGGCCGCTCGGCGATGACCGAGGGCGCGGTGGTCGCGGGGGGATTCACGGAGTGGTCGTCCGGCTGCATCCGTGCAAGGCTAGCGCACCCCCTGCCGCCGTACACTTCCGCCCGCCATGCCGTACTACACGAAGCTCGGTCGCATCCCCAGCAAGCGCCACGTGCAGTTCCGCCGCCCGGACGGCGCCCTCTACAGCGAGGAAGTCTTCGGCACCGAGGGCTTCGTGGGCCCCACGTCAACGCTCTACCACGTCAACCCGCCGACGCAGGTCATCGGATGGAAGACGCTCTACGGCACCAAGCCGGAGTACGTGGAGACCGACGTCATGCGCATGCGCCACCTGAAGATGGCGCCGATGCCGCCGAAGGGCGACCCCGTCACGGGCCGCGTGGTGCTCATCGGCAATGCGGACGTGGAGATGTCGATGTGCCTCCCCGCCGAGAGGATGGACTACTTCTTCAAGAACGCCATGGGCGACGAGTGCCTCTTCGTGCACTTCGGCTCGGGCACCGTGCAGACCATGTTCGGCACGCTGAAGTTCGGGCCGAAGGACTACATCGTGATCCCCAAGGGCATCACCTACAAGATCATCTTCGACAAGACGAAGGACGGGGAGCCGGAGCCCCGCTTCGTCTGCTTCGAGACGGCGAACGGCAGCCACATCGGCCCGCCGCCCCGCTACCTGAGCAAGGAGTCGCGCCAGTTCCTGGAACACTCGCCCTACTGCGAGCGCGACCTGCGCACGCCGGAGCTTCCGCTCACCTACGACAAGAAGGGCGAGTACGAGGTGCGCATCAAGGCGCGCGACCTGGTGCACAGCTACACCTACACGTACCACCCGCTGGACGTCGTGGGCTGGGACGGCTGCTACTACCCGTACTGCTTCAACATCGACGACTTCGCGCCCATCGTCGGCAAGCTGCACATGCCGCCGCCGATCCACCAGACGTTCGAGGGCCACAACTTCGTCATCTGCAGCTTCTGCCCGCGCCTCCTGGACTTCCACCCGGACGCGATCCCGGTCCCCTACAACCACTCGAACCTGGACAGCGACGAGATCCTGTACTACGTCGAGGGAAACTACAAGGCGCGCAAGGGCATCGAGCAGTGCTCGATCAGCGTGCACCCGCAGGGCATCCCGCACGGTCCGCACCCGGGCACCATCGAGAAGTCGCTGGGCGCCAAGGAGACCACCGAGCTGGCGGTCATGTGCGACACCTTCCGCCCGATGTTCCCGACGAAGGCCGCGATGGCGTTCGACGACCTGGCCTACCCGCAGAGCTGGGTGGGCGAGCACTTCCCCGTGAGCCTGGGCCAGCACGACGCGTCGGGCGAACCGAAGAAGGCGGCCGGCGGCGGCAAGGCGAAGGGCAAGACGGGCAAGAAGCCCGCGAAGGGCGCCAAGGCGGCGCCGAAGCGCGGTTCGGGCCCGGTCGGCAGCACGTGGGAGTGACCGGCGGTCAGTTCGCGCGGGTCACGGTCACCTGGTCGTCCGGCGCGATCGCGGGCGCGTTCTCCCAGAAGGAGTTCTGCCGCAGGTCGCCATGATGGATGAGC
>CANHFL010000146.1 GCA_947459855.1 Planctomycetaceae bacterium
ATGCCTATGCGCAGATCCGAGACATGCGCGCCTGACACTGACCACGAGAGGAGACGCGCGTGAGCGAATTCGAGGACGGTTCGACGGAGAACGCGGGACAGATCGAGCTGTATGCCGGCGAGGGACCGGTCGCCGATGCGGCGGCTGCGCGTCCCGCGTGGTCGCGCCCGATCGTGCTCGCTGCCGTGGTGGCGGCGCTGGGCGGCGCCGCGTTCCTGTGGTGGCCGCGGCCCGCGGCGCCGGACGCGATGCTTGCGGTGGCGCCGGACCAGGCTGCGTCGGCGCGCGCCGTGCTCTCCTCGGCCGGGATTCCCTCGGCATTCCGCGACGGTGCGCTGTGGGTGGCGCCGGCCGATGCGCGCCGCGCCGCGGCGGCGCTTTCGCAGGACCGTCAGCAGCCCAACGCGCTGGCCGGCGCGATCGCCGAGGAGAGCGTCTTCGCCAGTTCGGACGCGACGCGGGCCCGGCGCCAGGCCGCCGTGATGCAGTCGCTCGAGTCGGCCATCCGCCAGCAGCCCGGCGTGGCGCGCGCGCAGGTGGTGATCGCCGACTCGCCGCGCGGGGCGGCGCCGGGGGCCGCGTCCGGCGGCTCGGCCGCGGTCACCGTCGCGATGCGCACGGGCGCGATGCCCCAGGACCTGGTCGATGCCGTCGCGACGCTCGTCGCGGGCGCGTGCCCGGGCATCCGCGCGGAGCAGGTGGCGATCGTCGATTCGGCGGCGGGCCGCGTGCGGCACCCGCGCAGCGCGGACGCGCGCGCCGCGGCCGACGCGGTGCGCACGCGCGAGGAGCAGGCCGCGGCGACGGTCGCATCGTTGCTGGCCGACGTCGTGGATGCGCACGTCGAGGTGCGCGAATCGCCCTCGGGCGGCGTGGTCGCGACCGTCGAGCTGCCGCGCGCGTGGGCGATCGCCCGTGCCGAGGCGGAGCAGGGCGGCGACCTCGAGGCATTCACCGCTCGTCAGCGCGACCGGATCCGCGCGCAGGTCGAGCCCTTCCTGGCGTGTCCCGCGGGGCCGTGCCCGGTGGTGGTGGCGGTGCGCATCGGGGCCGAGGCCGTTGCGGGTCCTGCCTACGAGGCGTCGGTGCCGGATGCGGGTTACTCGGGTCGCTCGGCGGCGCAGGTTGCCGTGGCGGATGCCGCCGCGCGCGAGCGTCGCATGCCGCTGGGCCCCGCGGCCGTCGCGGAATCGCCGGTGCCCGTCGCGTGGTGGATCGCCGGCGTCGTCGGCCTGGCTGTCGTTGCGTGGTTCGCGTGGCGTCGTCCGTGGGCCAAGGCCGCTGCGGCCGGGCAGGTTGGGGATGGGCCGGCTGCCGACGGCGACGAGGGCGTCGGTCCCGCCGTGGCTGCGTCGGAGGCGGCCGATCTGGTGCGCCAGGACCCCGCGGCCGCGGCGTCCATCGTGGCGGGCTGGGTGGATGGGGGCTTCGAATCGCGAGCCGCGCACCTGGTGGTGGTGCTTGACTCGGATGCGGCGACGCTGCTGCTGGGCGAGCTGCCCGTCGAGGTGGTTCGCCGCCTGACGGACGCTCTGGGCGAGCTGGATGCGCCCGCCGCCGACGAACTGGCCGATGCATCGGAGGGCTTCCTCGAGGAATTCGAGGTCTCCCGCGAGGGCGGCGCGTATCGTGGCGGCGCCGAGGCCGCATGAACCAGCCGAGCGAACCCGAACCCGAGATGGCCGTCCGCCGCGTCGCACCGCCCGCCGACGAGCCGTTGCACGTTCCGTCCTCGCAGGAGCAGGTCATCGCCGCGGCGCTGGTGGCCGTGCTGGGCCAGGTCCGGGCCGGCCTGGACGCGGTGCACCATGCAGCCGAGAACGACCCGCGCGTCCGCGATGCGCTGCGCGCGGTGCGTGAATCCGCATCGCGTCTGGGACGCGAGGGCACGTCCGGCGGGGCAGGTGCCGATGGCACTCGCTCCGGTGGCGATGCAGGGTGATTTCCCTGCCTGAAATCCGATCCATGCGGGGGCAGGGCGCCGATGAACCCGGTGGCGGGAAGCCCCGCCACGGAGCCGAACGCCCATGGACGCCGCGCTGCAGCTTGCCACCGACAACCGCCCGCGCTTCGAGCTTGCCGACCCGGCATCCGGTGCCGTTCGCGCCGACCGCCTGCGCCTGCGCCGCGGCGTGCGCTCGCTGGTGGGGCAGCGGGGCGGCGTCATGCTGCTGACGCTCGCGTCGGTGGGTGCCGAGGTGCGCATCGACTGCCGGATGGCCCGTGCCGGCGTCTCGCTGGAGCTGGCCACCGAGTGCGCGGATGCCGCCGAGCTCCTGCGCGGCTCGTTCGAACTGCTGCGCACCGAGTGCGCGCGCCTGGGTCTTGCGCTCGAACGCGTCGCGTGCGCCGGCCCGGCGCCGCGCCCGATCGCGGCCTGACTTTGACCGATCGTCGCCTGCCGGGACCCTCGTCAGCCCCTTCGCGGGTTGCGCGGGCTTGCGCCGTCGCCGGGTTCGCGCCCGTGGCGCGGCGGGGTCCGCGGCTGCGCGGTGGCGGCGCGCGCCATGCTGCCGATGCGCGAACCCTGCTCGGGATCGCCCTCGGCGGCGGCGTGTTCGCCCGCGGCCGAGGGCTCGGCGCCCATGAGCCGCGCGAACACCAGCCGTCCCGCGTTCGTCTGCACGGTGTTCGTGATCACGGCATCGACCGTCTGTCCGACCTGTGCCGCGCCCTGGTCCACCACGACCATGGAGCCGTCCGCCAGGTAGCCGACGCCTTGGCCGGGGTTCTCGCCCTCCTTCACGAGCGCCACGCGCAGCGCGTCTCCCGCGGCGGTGCCCGGCCGGACCGCGTTCGCGACCGCGTTCAGGTTCAGCACGGCCACGCCGTTGATCTGCGCCACGCGCTCGAGTCCCGTGTCGGTGGTCACGATGCGGAAGCGCTCGGCCTTCGCAAGCTCGACCAGCGCGCGGTCGACCGAGCGGCCGTCGGCGCGGACCTCCTCGATCTCGAGGTCCAGGAACGGGTTCGCCTGCAGGCGCTGCAGAAGCTCCAGCCCGCGGCGGCCGCGCTGGCGCTTGCCCGCGTCGGCGGAGTCCGCGAGCGCCTGCAGCTCGTCGACGACGAACTGCACGATGATCACCGGCGCGTCGATGATGCCCGTGCGCGCCAGCTCGTCGATGCGGCCGTCGACGAGCGCCGACGTGTCCAGCAGCAGGGGGCGCGCGCCGCGCGTCTGGCGCGCGAACTCCACGTAGGGAATGACCAGGCGGAAGTCGTCGCGCGTCGTGAGCACCACGCTGACCGACAGGTAGACGAGCACGATGCCGAGCGTGACCTTCGCCAGGCTCAGGTAGACGGCGCCGCCCTCCTTCATCTCCCATGCCGACGCGATCAGGTCGATGATGGAGCCGACCGCGACCGCGCCGACCAGCCCGAGCATGGTGCCGACGAAGATCGCGACCACCCACGCGAGGCGCTTGTTCGGCGTCAGGGCGTCGACGACGATCACGATGATTCCCACCGCGACCGAGGCCATCATCAGTCCGATCACCGTGGTGAAGCCGAAGTCGAGCGCGTTGGTGCGGTTGCTCGAGACCGTCAGCACGACCACCGAGATCAGGACGACCACGAAGATCGCCCGGACGACCGTCATCAGGATTCGCTGCGCGCGGGCGTCCTCGGCGGCCAGGCGGTTGCGCCGGGCGCTGGGCGGCGTGGCGGGGGCAGGCTGCTCGGACGGGGTCTCGGCGGTCACGCGGCCGAGTGTAGCCCTGCGTGCCCCGATTCCCCGGGGCCGCCGCGCACCCGCCCGCGCTAGGATGCGTGCTCCCGTGGCGGCCAGGAGGACGGCCGGGCCCCGTCGTCGGTTGGCCCGTGAACCTGGTCAGGGCTTGACCGCAGCAGCCATAAGCGTCGTCGGCCGAGCGCCGGACCGCCTGGCCGTCCTCCCAGCCGCCCCGGGTTTTTCGTTCCGCACCAGTGTCCGTCACCGACCGCAACGGTCGCCCGCGAGGTCCCCGTGGCAAGCACGACGCGCAGCAAGAAGAAGGATGCCGAGCCCGCCCCCGAACCGGCGGCGGACGGCGGCATGCTGATCGCCGGCCTCGAGACCCCCGCGCCCAAGGCGTACACGGTGCTGGCGCGCCGCTACCGCTCACGCACGTTCGACGAGGTGGTGGGGCAGGAGGCGATCGCGCGCACGCTGAAGAACGCGATCGCGACCGGCCGCACCGCGCACGCGTACCTGTTCTGCGGCACCCGCGGCGTCGGCAAGACCAGCATGGCGCGGATCTTCGCGCGCGCGCTCAACGCGCACGGGCAGTCGCAGGCCGCGGCGATCGGCGACGCGATCCTGCGCGGCGAGGACATGGACGTCGTCGAGATCGACGGTGCATCGAACCGCGGCATCGACGATGCGCGCGACCTGATCGCGGGCGCGGGCATCGCGCCGGCGCGCAGTCCGTACAAGATCTACATCATCGACGAAGTGCACATGCTGACGACGCCGGCGTTCAACGCCCTCCTCAAGACGATGGAGGAGCCGCCGGCGCACGTGAAGTTCATCCTGTGCACCACCGAGCCGCACAAGGTGCCGGCCACGATCCAGAGCCGCTGCCAGCGCTTCGACTTCCGCAACATCCCCGCGGCCGCGATCGCCGGGCACCTGCGCGACGTCCTCTCCAAGGAGGGCATCGGTGCGGAGGACG
>CANHFL010000147.1 GCA_947459855.1 Planctomycetaceae bacterium
AGCGCCAGCGGCACGCTGTCGCTCTCATCGGCCAGCACGAGGACGCTCATCGCGTCGCTCTCGCGGACGAAGCTCGGACGCCCCAGCGCGCATGCCAGCAGCCCCAGCACCAGGAGCCGCAGCACCAGCCCGCCCCACGTCTTGAACGGTCCCAGCACCGCGCGGCTGCGCCACGCCATCCACGCCAGCGGCAGCGCCAGCGCCAGGATCGCCAGGGCCCAGGGATGTTCGAAGCTCAGCTGCATGCGGTGACCTTCACGCTACCGCACCGGGGGTGCCGCCGGATCCGCCGGGACGGGCAGGGAATCCAGCGGGAAGACCAGCACGCGCGAGTGGCCCGAATCCAGCACGTACGCCTGGCCGCCGCGCACGCCGGCCGCCCACGGGAAGCGAAGCATGTTCGTCCCCGACGGCACCGAGCGCATCCGGTCGCCGTCGACCAGCTGCAGCGTCACCGGCACCGGCGCACCGCGGACCGTCGAGCCCATGCCCAGGCATCGCCCGTCCCGAGGGTCGATCCGCTGCACGCGGTTGTTGCCGAACTCGGTGACCAGCAGCGTGCCGTCGGGCAGCGGTTCCAGTCCGTACGGGTAGACGAACTGCCCTGGAGCCTCGCCCAGGCCGCCGACCACGCGGACCACGGTGCCGTCCGGCCGCAGCACCTGCAGGCGGTGGTTGCACGCATCGGTGACGTAGAGCTCCGAGCCGTCGCGCGCGAACGCGATCGACTGCGGACGGTCGAACTGCCCGGGGCCGCGGCCCTGCGCACCGATCGCGCGCACGAACGTCCCGTCCGGCCGGAGCACCTGGATGCGGTCGTTGCCGCCGAACTCGCAGACCCAGAGGTTGCCGTCGGGGCCGATCTCTACGTCGCAGGGAAAGATGAACTGCCCGGGTTCCGTGCCGTAGCCGCCGAACCGCCGCACCTCCGTGCCATCCGGCGTGTAGCCGATCACGCGGTGGTAATGCGTGTCGGCCACCCACACGGTGCCGTCGGGCGCGATGCCCATGCCGGTGGGCTTGCCAAGCTCCTTCTCGGGCATGCGCCACTCGCGCTGCCAGCGGCCGCCGGCGTCGAAGCGCTGCACGCGCGCCTGGCGGTCGATGACGTAGACCGCGCCGTCACGTGGGTCGATCTCCAGCACGCGCGGATACTCGAACTGCACCTTGCCGCGCCCCGGCCCGCCGAACCAGCGGGTGGCCTGGATCGCGGGCCCCTCGGCTGCGCCGGCATCGCGGCAGCCGCCGATGGACACGGGGACCAGCGCCAAGGCAGCCACCAGGAGTGCGGAACGCACCGCGGGCCGCCGCAGGAGGCGCGCGACGCCCGCGCCCGCGACCACGGCGATCGCCAGCAGCGCGACCAGCGCACCCAGCACCGTCGCCGGCTGCTGGTAGTGGATCGCGTTGAGGAGGGTCGCCGACGCCCACGACCAGCCGGGCGGCTCGAGGCGCGCGCTGGTGATCACCTCGCCGGCGCCCAGCGTCGTGACGGCCAGGGCCGCCGCCAGCGCCGCCGCTCCCGCCTCGGGACCGAACGCGCCGAAGATGCCCCGCCACGGGCCGGCGTCCAACAGGCGTGCGTCGCGGCGGTCGCGCGGCTCGCGCAGCGCGACCAGCCGGCCGATCCACGCCGCGACGACGCCGAAGCGTGCCAGGTGCGCCAGCACCATGATCGCCGGCGTGTCGTAGACGAATGGACCGAGCACCTCGCCGTTGAACGCGGCGCCGAGCGCAAGCGCCGCGACCGTCGCGGGGACGGTCGCCATCAGCACCCAGCCCGCAAGCAGCACGCGCTCGGCGACGCGTGCCGCACCCGCGCCCGGCCCGGCCGCCGCGCCCCGCGCCGCCAGTGCCAGGTGCCCGAAGGCCACGATCATGGCCAGCGCACCCGCCCCGGCCGCCGCGCCGAACGTGCCGATCGCGCCGCGCAACGCGATCGTGCCGAAGCCCCGGAAGGCGTCGGCACCCAGCAGCGCGCGCAGGAGCATCGCCAGCGGCAGCGCCAGCGAGAGCAGCACGATGACCCACGCGCTGCGAGCGCCGCCGGTGCGCGCGGGTGCCGACGACTCCTCGCGTGGCCGGACCGGCCATGCGGCCAGCAGCACCGCGCCCGCCGCTGCCAGCGCGATCGCCGGAAGCCCGGCGCGCAGCACCGTGCCGACGGGCACGCCCTGCACGTCCAGCGCGCGGATCTCGAAGCCGTAGGTGCGCACCTGCGCCAGGTCGAACGCCACCGTCGAACCGGCAACCGCCACGAACGTCACCGCCGCACCCAACGCCAGCGACGCACGGTCGGCCCGGAACGCGCGCGCGAGCCGCGCGGCCATGCCCTCGCCGTCCAGCGCACCCAGTTCACGCGCCACGTCCTCCTCGGAGGGATCCCGAGCAAGCACGGCCCACGCCGGGAGGGGCCACGCCCAGCTCACCATGCCCACCGCCAGCAGCACCGCGCGCAGGAACGCGACGTGTCCATGCGCCGCGCACCAGTCGCCCAGCGCACTGCCGGGGCCGGCGGCCTGCCACCACGTCCAGAACACGGCGTACGGTGGAAGGGTGGCGGCCACGACGCTTGCAGCCAGCAGGAGGCGCGCACCGCGCGCGCGTCGCATCGCCCGCCCCACCGGCCAGCCGACGGCCACCGCCGCCAACGTGATGCCCAGGCCCCACGCAAGCGTGCCGCCGAAGGTGCCCCAGCCGTCGAAGGACCCCGGAATCGCCCCACCGCGCGCCGCGGCGCCGACCGCCGCCAGCATCGGGAGCCCCACCGCAAGCATCCAGAGCGCTGCCACACCTGCCACCGCCGCAACGGCACCGGTGGCGCGCATCACTCGGCCTTCGCGCCGGCCTTCGCGCGCGCATCGAGGAACCCCTGCACCGCGCCGTCGGCCGCACGCACCACCGCCGCGGGATCGATCGCAAGTGGATCGGGCACGGCCAAGTCGCCTTGCACCGGCGCCACCACCAGCGGCACGTGCCGCCACGGCGCACCAGCCAGGCGGCGCTCCACGTCGGGCGTGCGCATGTAGGCCAGGAACGCGGCGGCCTCGCGTGGATGCGGGGCCCCCGCGACGAGCCCCAGCGTGTTGGGGATCAGGTACGTGCCGCCGCCCGCCACGCCCGCGTCGTGCGCATGCCGCGGGAAGACCATCGCCAGCCTCAGGCCGCGCGCCTGCGCCGCCAGCACGTCGTCGGTGTCGGTGGTGCCGATGTCCGCCTCGCCGCGCGCCACCGCGTCGATCACCCCGGCGTTGCCCGAGGTCAGCACCCGCGGCTCGTTGGCCGCCAGGCCCGTGACGAAGGCCTCGAAGTAGCCCGGGGCCGCATGCGCGTCCCACCACGCCTTCATCGCGCCGAAATGGCTGCGCGTCGTGCCGAAGCGCGGGTCGGCCATCGCGATGCGGCCCTTCCAGCGCTGGTCGGCCAGCTCGGCCCACGCGCGCGGCGGTTCCGTCACGCGGTCGGGCGCGTACACGATCACGCGCGCGCGGCCGGCGAACGACCACCAGCGAGCGTCCGGGGCGCGCCACGGCGCGGGCCACGTCCGCGCGGCGTCGTCCGGCACCAGCAGGCCGTCCTGCGCCAGGCCCACCGGCGCCGCCTGCTCGTTCGACCAGAACACGTCGGCGCGGGGGCGTTCCCGCTCGGCGCGTACGGTGTTCGCCAGGCCGGTCGTCTTGGTTGCCTCGGTGTCGAACTTTGCGTCGACGCGGATCCCGGTGCGCCGCTCGAACTCCTCGAAGACCGGCCGCGAGACGTCCTCGTCGGCGCTGACATACACGGTGACCGACGGCCGATCGCACGCAGCTGCCAGCGCCGCCAGCGCGGGCAGCAGCGACCGGGCGGCCAGGTTCGCGGGGCGCGCGCGGATCATCGCTTGGGGTCGGCCGCGGGCGCGGGGGACGGCGAAGAAGCCGGCGCCGGCGAAGCGGGTGCGGCCGCGCCGCCTTCCGCCGGCTTCGCGGGCGCCACGCCGCGGTCCTCGAACCGCTTGCGCAGGTCACCGAAGTAGCGCTTGTGCACGTCGCGCAGGTGCGCGGGCACGGGGTCGTCCTCGGTGCCGCGCTCGTAGCCGGGCGCGATACCGCCGGCGACCTCGGACAGCCCGACCTTGCTCTCGCCCACCGGTGCCTGGCCCGCGACCAGCTGACGCGCGATCACGTCGCCTTCCTGCTTCTGGCCCTTCTGCTTCTGGAACTTGCTGCCGGTGGCGGTCTGGCGCACCTCGCGGTTGCCGCCCTGCGCCTGGCCGCGGCCACCGCCGGCGCCCGACTTCTCGCCCTGCCCGTTGCCCGCGCGGTTGCCCTCCTCGGCGCTCGCACGCAGCGCGCTGTCGGCCTCGCTCTCGCTCATGGCGCCGGACTGGCTCTCCGACTGCGCCGACGAGGCCGCCATCTCCATCTGGCGGTCGGCCTCGGCCTGCGAGAGCATCGTCTGCATCGAGTCCTTGCCATCGCCGCCGGACTTCCCCTGCTGGCCGGCCCCCTGCGCCTGCTGCTGCTGGTTCTGCTGGCCCTGGCCCTGTCCGGACTGCTGCGACTGCGACGACTGCTGCCCCTGCGCGGACTGCTGACCCTGCTGACCCGGGTTGCGGGACTCCGCCGCCTGCTGCTGCATCCC
>CANHFL010000148.1 GCA_947459855.1 Planctomycetaceae bacterium
ATACGGCCGAGTCGCAGGGAATTCTCCAAAATTCCGAGCACTCAGCACGAAACGCGCTTCCGCAGCACCGCCAGCAGGCTCTTGGGCTCCAGGAACGCCTTCGGGGGCCGCCAGTAGACGTCCGTCAGGCCCCGGGCGTCGGCCTCCCCCACCACCTTGACGGTGCCCTGGACGCCGGCCATCCGGTCGGTCAGCCCGCGCGGGTCCACCGTCCGGAAGACCACGTCGGTCTCCTTGCGGGCTACCGACCGCGCGCCGAGCAGCGTGAGCGCCAGCCGCACCTCGGCCATGTCGAGGAGCGTCGCCACGCCCTGCGGCGGCGCGCCGTACGCGCTCTCCAGGTCCGTGCGCACCTTGGCCAGCTGCGCGGGGTCGCGCGCGGTGGCGATGCGGCGGTACGCCTCCATGCGGCGGATGTCGCTGGGGATGTACCCGCGCGGGATGCTGGCGGCCAGGCCGATGTCGAGCACGGTGTCGCTGGGCGCCACGCGCTCCTCCTGCTTCAGGTCGCCGACGGCCTGCTCCAGCAGCTGGCAGTACATCTCGTAGCCCACCGCCGCGATGTGGCCGCTCTGCTCGGCGCCCAGCAGGTTGCCGGCGCCGCGGATCTCCAGGTCGCGCATGGCGATCCGGAATCCCGCGCCCAGCATCGAGTAGTCCTCGATCGCCTTCAGGCGCTTCATCGCGTCCTCGGTGATCGTGCGGTCCGAGGGCAGCGTCAGGTAGCAGTAGGCCCGGTGCTTCGAGCGCCCCACGCGGCCGCGCAGCTGGTGCAGCTCGGCCAGGCCGTAGATGTTCGCGTCGTGGATGATCATCGTGTTGGCGGTCGGGATGTCGATGCCGCTCTCGATGATCGTGGTCGAGACCAGGATGTCCGCCTCGTGGCGCATGAACTTCAGCATCACGTCCTCGAGCATGGCGGGCGTCATCTGCCCGTGCCCGACGACGATGCGCGCCTCGGGCACCAGCGCATGAACCGTCTGCGCCACCTCCTCGATGTCGTGCACCCGGTTGTGGACGAAGAAGACCTGCCCGTCGCGGGCCAGCTCGCGGCGGATCGCGTCGCGCACGCGCGACGGGTTCCACGGGATCACCTCGGTGACGATCGCGCGGCGGTCGGGCGGCGGCGTGGTCAGGCTGGAGATGTCGCGCAGGCCCAGGAGGCTCATGTGGAGCGTGCGCGGGATGGGCGTCGCGCTCAGGGTCAGCACGTCGGCGGTCAGGCGGAATTCGAGCAGCCGCTGCTTGTGCTCGACGCCGAACCGCTGCTCCTCGTCGACGATCACCAGCCCGAGGTCGGCGAAGCGCACGTCCTCGCTCAGCAGCCGGTGCGTGCCGATCACCACGTCGACGCGCCCCTGCGCCAGCTCCTCCAGCACCTTCTTCGCGTGCGCGCCGGTCTTGAAGCGGCTCAGGCTCTCGATGCGGAAGGGGTACGCGCGGAAGCGGTCGCGGAAGGTGCGCTCGTGCTGCTCGGCCAGCACGGTCGTGGGGACGAGCACCGCCACCTGGCGCCCGCTCTCGACGGCCTTAAAAGCGGCGCGGATCGCCACCTCGGTCTTGCCGAAGCCGACGTCGCCGCAGATCAGGCGGTCCATCGGTCGCGGGCGCTGCATGTCGCGCTTCACCGCCTGGATGGCGGTGAGCTGGTCCTCGGTCTCGGTGTAGGGGAAGTCGCCCTCGAACTGCGACATCCACGGCGTGTCGTCCGGGTACCGGATGCCGGAGGTCGATTCGCGCGCGGCCTGGATGCGGAGCATCTCGCCGGCCAGGTCGCGCACCGATTCGGCGACGCGCTCCTTCTGCGCCTTCCAGCGCTTGCCTCCCAGCGTGCTGAGCGGCGGCCGCGCCGCGCCGGAGCCGACGTACTTCTGCACCAGGTCGATCTTGGCGCACGGGACGTGCAGCTTGACGTGCCCCTCGAACTCGAGCGTGAGGAACTCCTCCTCGCCGACGCCGTCCTTCGACGGCATGACGTGGAGACCCGCGAAGCGCGCGATGCCGTGGTCGCGGTGCACGACGTAGTCGCCCGGGCCGAACTGCAGGAACGCGTCGCGCGTGGTGGCGGCGCCGACGCGCTGCACGCGGCGGCGCGCGCCGAAGCGGTGAAGCACCTCGTGGAGCGGGACCACCGCGATCGCCGGCTCGCCCGCGGGCTCCCAGCCGAACGCGCGGTGGACGTGCTGCCGCAGCGGGACCACGCCGGGCTGCGCGGCCAGCGCGGAGGGCGCGTGCTCCGCCAGCAGCGCGCGGCCGCGCTGGAGCTCGCCCTCGGTGTCGGCGGTCAGGATGACGGCGGACTCGGCGGCCAGCGCGGCGACCTCGCCGAAGGCCGGCGCGATCTCCTCGTCGAACGCGGGCACGTTCGCCACCGGCAGGCGCGCGACGCGGTCGCTGGCGTTCGTCGCGCTGAAGCCGTTGATGTCGACCAGCGCGTGGCAGCGCCTGCCCAGCGCCTTGAACACGGCGGGCGGCGCCAGCACGCCGCGCGCGTCGCTCGTGCGCTCCCAGTAGCCGCGGCCCTGCTCGAGCACCTCGGCCAGTTCCGCCACGATCGCCACGGTGCGCGGCGGCAGCAGGTCCATCAGCGGCACCTTGCCCTCGTCGCCCAGCAGCGTCTCGGTGGACGCGCCGACCAGCTGCGCTTCGTCGACCTTGCGGTCGCTGGCCTGCGTGGCCAGGTCGATCTCGAAGATGCGCTCCAGCTCGTCGCCGAAGAAGTCGAGCCGCACCGGCAGCGCGCCGCCCGGCGGGAAGATGTCGACCACGCCGCCGCGCACGGCGAACTCGCCGGGGTTCTCGATCGCGTCGGCGCGCGCGTAGCCGGCCTCGGCCAGCCACTCGCTGAGGGCGCGCGGGTCGATGCGGTCGCCGGGCCGCAGGATGCGCAGGATGCGCGGCAGGAGCGCGGGCCCGGGCACCAGCTGCATCAGCGAGGGAAGCGGCGCCACCAGGATGCCGGGCGCGCGTCCCTCGACCAGCGCGCGCACCACGCCCAGGCGCTCGGCCAGCAGGTCGAGCGCGCCGACGGCCTCGCCGGGCATCGACTCGAGCGCCGGCAGCGCGACGGGCTGCGGGCACTCGCCGCGCTCGGCCAGGTCGGCAAGCTCGGCGACGGCCTCGTCGGCCTCGTCCAGGTGCGCGGTGACCAGCAGCACCGGCCGCTGCGTGCGCACCGCGAGCGCCGCCGCGACGAACGCGGTGCTGCTGCCGGACGCGCCACGCGCCGACGAACCCCCGCCCGCCTCGACGTTGGCGACGAGGGGGTCAAGCGCCTTGCTGGAAGCCAGCCTGGCGAACCAGGCCGGCGATGCGTCCGCATGCGGGGGCATCGGTCCCGGATCGTAACCAGCGGGCGCGCCGCACCCCGCCACGGTCACCGCACGTGCGGTGCGAGCTTCCGCACCAGCGCGGGCCCGATGCCCTTGACGCGGTCCAGCCCCGCCGCCCCGCCGAACGGGCCGTGCGCGCGCCGGTCCGCGGCGATCGCGGCCGCCAGCGAGGGACCGACCCCGGGGAGCACTTCCAGTTCCGCCGGACGCGCCGTGTCCACGTCCAGCCGCGTCGTCGGCAGCGCGCCGCGCGGGCGGGTCGCCTCGCGCCAACCCATCCAGCCACCGATCGCCAGCGCGGCCAGCGCAGTGCACGCCACGGCCGCGGGGCGGCCTTCGTCCCCCCTGCTCCTCCGCATGGTCAGTCCCCCGTGCGTTCGGCCGGCGACCGCGGCGCGGCGGCAACCTCGGCCACGCCCGCCGCTCCCGGCAGCGCGCCGAGCGCGGTGCGCAGCCGGCGGCGCAGGACGAGCAGCTGCTCGCCACCCGCCTTCGGAGATCCGTCCGGCGCGAAGAGCCCCGCGCCGCGCGTGCCCGCGCCGGCCTCGTCGCGAAGACGGTCCCACACCGCAGCGGCAACGCCGGGGTTCGCCATCGCCACGCGGAACGCGGCGGGCGCCCACGCACCCTGCGCGCGCGCCGACCACGGCTCGCGCCACCAGCCGGAGCCCGCGTCGTCGTTCGGCACGCTGGGGCACCCGAAGCCGGTGATGATCACCGGCGGGATCTCCTTGCGGCCCGTGAAGCGGTCGAGCATCGCCGCCAGCTGCAGCAGATCGCGCGCGCTGCGGCCGCGGCCCGAGTCCCCGACGATCATCGGCACGCCCAGCAGGTCGAAGGGCACGCCCTCGGCAACGAGCGCGCGCAGGTACTGCTGCGCGCCCACGGCACCCTCGGCCACGCCGACGGTCTGGTTGAACGGGTCGCCGATCTCGAGCAGGAGCTTGGCGTCCTTGCGCACCTGGCGCACCGAGACGCCGGCCAGGCGCGTGACCTGCACCATCGACGCCATCGGCAGGTTCACCACCTCGTTCAGGTGCACGGCGCTCGCGATGTTCCAGATCGGGTTCAGCGGGCCGTAGCGCGTGACCACCTCGCGGATGAACGCGTACAGCCGGTCCTTCAGCTTCGCGGGGTCGGCGAGCAGCGGCCGCACCCAGCCCGGGATGCCCGCGGGCGACATGTCGAGCAGCGGCCCGGCGATCACGCGGCGCCCGTTCTGCTGCGCCCACGCCATCCAGCGATCGGTCGCGTCCCACACGAAGTGGCCGG
>CANHFL010000149.1 GCA_947459855.1 Planctomycetaceae bacterium
CCCGCTGCGGCTCCGACCGGGCGTTGCCGTGATGGCCTCCAAGCCGCCTGCGCCGAGCTTCCTGGCCCTTCATCGCCTCGCCCCGGCTCCCTAGAATGGCCCGACTATGGCCAACCACGACCCCTTCAACGCGCGTGCCACCCTCAGCACCCCCGCCGGCGACCGTGCCTACTACCGCCTCGACGCGGTGAAGCACCTCGGCCCGATCGAGAAGCTGCCGTACTCGATCCGCGTGCTGCTGGAGGCCGTCCTCCGCAACTGCGACGGCCGCGTCGTCACCAAGGAGCACGTCGAGAAGCTCTGCCGCTACGACGCCACCAAGGTGGGCGAGGAGGAGATCCCCTTCATGCCCGGCCGCGTGGTGCTGCAGGACTTCACCGGCGTGCCGTGCGTGGTCGACCTGGCCGCGATGCGCGACGCGATGAAGCGCCTGGGCGGCGACCCGAAGAAGGTCAACCCGCTCGTCCCGTGCGACCTGGTCATCGACCACAGCGTGCAGGTCGACGCCTTCGGCAGCGCAAACGCGCTGACCATCAACGGCCAGCTGGAGTTCGAGCGCAACACCGAGCGCTACGAGTTCCTGAAGTGGGGCCAGGGCGCGCTCTCGAACTTCCGCGTCGTCCCGCCCGCCACGGGCATCGTGCACCAGGTCAACCTGGAGTACCTGGCCAAGGTCGTGTGGGAGGAGAACGGCGTCCTGTACCCGGACAGCCTGGTCGGCACCGACAGCCACACCACCATGATCAACGGCCTGGGCGTCGTGGGCTGGGGCGTGGGCGGCATCGAGGCCGAGGCCGTGATGCTGGGCCAGCCGATCTACATGCTGATTCCCGAGGTGGTCGGCGTGCGCGTCTCGGGCAAGCTGCCCGAGGGCGTCACCGCCACCGACCTGGTCCTGCGCGTCACCGAGGTGCTGCGCAAGTTCGGCGTGGTGAACAAGTTCGTGGAGTTCTTCGGCCCGGGCCTCGCCGAGATGACCCTGGCGAACCGCGCCACCATCGCCAACATGGCGCCCGAGTACGGCGCGACGATCGGCTTCTTCCCGGTCGACGAGCAGACGCTCGAGTACATGCGCCTCTCGGGCCGCAGCGAGGGCCTGGTGCGCACGGTCGAGGCCTACTGCAAGGCCAACCACCTGTGGCGCGACGACAAGGCGCCGATCTCGTACACCGCGGTCATCGACCTCGACCTCTCGACGATCGTGCCCGCGCTGGCCGGCCCCGCGCGCCCGCAGGACCGCGTGGCGCTCAACGACATGAAGGCCGCGTGGCACCGTGAGCTGCCGAAGTTCCTCGAGAAGTCCGCCGCCGGCGCCAAGCCTGCCGCCGCCCCGTCCGCGGGCGGCACCGCCACCGCGACCGCCGCCAAGGCCGCCGTCGCCGTGCGCGACGAGGAGGGCAACGAGTACCAGCTCGGACACGGCGCGGTCGTGATCGCCGCCATCACCAGCTGCACGAACACCAGCAACCCCAGCGTCATGCTGGGCGCCGGCCTGGTGGCGAAGAAGGCCCGCGAGAAGGGCCTGGTCCGCAAGCCGTGGGTCAAGACCAGCCTGGCCCCCGGCAGCAAGGTCGTCACCGAGTACCTGACCAAGGGCAACGTGCTGAAGCCGCTCGCCGAGCTGGGCTTCGACATCGTCGGCTACGGCTGCACCACGTGCATCGGCAACAGCGGTCCGCTGCCCGACCACATCGGCAAGGCGATCAAGGAAGGTGACCTGGTCGTGGCCAGCGTCCTCTCCGGCAACCGCAACTTCGAGGCGCGCGTCCACCAGGACGTCAAGGCGAACTACCTGGCCAGCCCGCCGCTGGTCGTGGCGTACGCCATCGCCGGCACGGTCGACATCGACCTGGCCAAGGACCCGATCGGCACCGGCAAGGACGGCAAGCCCGTCTACCTGAAGGACATCTGGCCGACGCAGGCCGAGGTGGATGCCGCCGTGGCGAAGGACGTCACGCGCGACCAGTTCGAGCGCGAGTACGGCCACGTCTTCGACGGCAGCCCGGCGTGGCAGGCCATCAAGTCCGGCGGCGGCGAGATGTACGCCTGGGACGCCAAGAGCACGTACATCCAGAACCCGCCCTACTTCGAGGGCATGACGATGACGGTCGGCACGATCCAGCCGATCGCGGGCGCGCGCTGCCTGGCCTCGCTGGGCGACAGCGTGACCACCGACCACATCTCGCCCGCAGGCAACATCAAGGCCGATTCGCCGGCCGGCAAGTTCCTGACCGAGCACGGCGTGGCCGTGGCGATGTTCAACAGCTACGGCAGCCGCCGCGGCAACGACCGTGTCATGACGCGCGGCACGTTCGCGAACACGCGCATCAAGAACAAGCTGACCCCCGAGAAGACGGGCGGCTGGACGCGCGACTTCACCGACGGCGGCAAGGAGAAGTTCATCTACGACGCCGCGGTGAACTACAGGAAGGCCGGCACGCCGCTCGTCGTCCTGGCCGGCAAGGACTACGGCATGGGCTCCAGCCGCGACTGGGCGGCGAAGGGCACGTTCCTGCTGGGCGTGAAGGCCGTGATCGCCGAGAGCTACGAGCGCATCCACCGCTCGAACCTGGTCGGCATGGGCGTTCTGCCGCTGCAGTACCTGCCCGGCCAGACCGCGGCCTCGATCGGCCTGGACGGGACCGAGACGTTCGCGGTCAGCGTGAACGACGCCCTGCAGCCCCGCCAGAAGGTCGAGGTCACCGCGACCAAGGCCGACGGCACGAAGGTGCAGTTCGAGACGCTGTGCCGCATCGATACGCCGGTCGAGGTCGACTACTACCGCAACGGCGGCATCCTGCACACGGTGCTGCGCAAGATGGCGGCTGGCTGAAAAAGGGCCGTCAACCACGGAATCTCCCGCCACCGCGCCGACACTGGCGCGGTGGCGGTGCTTTTGAACGTGCTCCAGGCGGCATGCGACGCGTGGCTTGGCTGCGGGCTGCCGGCCCCGGCCGACGCCGTGCGCGCGGCCGCATGGTCGCCGGACGCGCCGGGCACGTGGTGCGCGGCGTGCGGTTCGGCGCGGTGCGGCGGGGCGTGCGGAGCGCCGGTGCACTTGGGCGTCGAGCGCGTCGTCCGCCTGGGCGCGCATGACGGCGCCCTGCGTGGCTGGGTGCTGGCGATCAAGCACCGGCGATGGGAAGCGATGGCCGAGCACCTGGGCGGCGCGCTCGGGCGGCAGCTGGCGGCGTGCGGCGCTTGGCCGCCGGCAGGGCAGGGGGCCGTGGTCGTGCCCGTGCCGATGCCGCCCATGCGCCGCTGGGCGCGCGGGATCGACCACGCGGCGATGCTTGCGCGCGAGGTGGCGCGGGCGAACGGGCTGCGCGTGGCGCAGCCGCTGCGCCAGCGGCACGCCGGCAGCCAGGTCGAGGCAGGCGGTCGTGCGGCGCGCCTTGCGCACGCCGGGCGCTTCACGTGGCGCGAGCGGACACGAGCGGCGCGGGCGGTGCAGGGGCGCACCGTGGTGCTGGTGGACGATGTCCGCACGACGGGCGCGACGCTCGCCGCCGCGGCGGCGCTGCTGCGCGCAGGCGGCGCGGGGTCGGTGGTGGCGGCCGTGGTTTCCGTGCGCGAATGATCGCCCGTGCGGGCCCTGCGACACACGATGGGTGGGTCCCGGTCGCGCCGACGAACGGTCCCAGCCAGACGCTGGCGAGCGCCGA
Source organism: Planctomycetaceae bacterium (assembly GCA_947459855.1). GTDB lineage: Bacteria > Planctomycetota > Phycisphaerae > Phycisphaerales > SM1A02 > UBA966. The sequence goes on from CANHFL010000149.1 coordinate 3,666, forward strand.
TTGTGGACAACTTGTCGCACCGCCCCGGGGCCCGGCACTTTCTTTTTCGCCCGGGTTCTCGGCCGCCACCCATAATCCCCTCGCCGGGAACTGAAGAACCACCTGCGGACGTGCCCAGGGCCCCGGGCTTCGTGGAACCGCGTCGTTTCAGGCGAAAAATCGTCAACTGCACCGCCAACATGGGTTGACACCCCTGTTGGTTTCGTTACCATTCGCGACCCGCTTCGGCTTCGGCCGGGGCGGACATCTTTGACAAGTGAACAGTTGGAACGCCGCGAGGATGCGCCGGCACCTGGACTCATCACGATGGGTCGCAGGTGACAGCCTGAACCAAAAACAGGCAAAACAGACGGTCACAGCCGTCTGTCTGGACATCCTTCGTGAAGCCAAACGAAGTGAACGGTCAATTCCACAGCCATCACTCATCTCCGCAAGGAGTGAGGCGAATGGATGTCCAAAATCCATGGGCAGCCTGCCCATGGCGTCGAACGCGAAAGTGTGGATCGACGAATAGACCGGCCCACCCCCCAACGAGGGTGGGTCGCCAGGCAACTCTCATTCGAAGCTCAGCAGTCCTCGGACTGCCGCAACGAACTTAAGTGAAGAGTTTGATCCTGGCTCAGATTGAACGCTGGCGGCATGGCTAAAACATGCAAGTCGAACGCCTGTAGCAATACAGGAGTGGCGAAAGGGCGAGGAATAGTTTCCTATGTACCTCAAGGTCGGGGATACCCCGGAGAAATCCGGATCAATACCCGATGTGGTCGAGAGATCAAAGGTTTACCGCCTTGAGAGCAGGGAAACACCTATCAGGTAGTTGGTGGGGTAATGGCCCACCAAGCCGAAGACGGGTAGCGGGTGTGAGAGCACGGCCCGCCGCATCGAGACTGAGACACTGCTCGGACTCCTACGGGAGGCTGCAGTAA